>JAYZCM010000028.1:0-7612 GCA_036338305.1 Fidelibacterota bacterium
GCAAAAAATAGATAAATGAAAATCAAAGTAAAGAAACTATGCGTAAATGTTCTATGGAATAATTCTTCAGCTAATGTGATTCCATGGAAAATGGAGCCTACTGCAACAATTAAGATGTCAATGTCTGGCAACATTGAGCCAAAAAGAATTCCCGACATGATATGTTTTTTATGTGGAATGATCCTTTTGGCTTGATAGCCAATTAGGGCATGTAATCCTGCTTGTGCCATTTTAATTTAATTTCATGATTATTTATGTAAAAATTTACATAAATAATATAGTTGTCAAAATTATTTTTTAAGGATAAAGATAAATAACATAATTAAATTTATATTAATGGTTTCATTAAATATTGGAGATTAATTTTGAGCTATTTAGGTAGAAAAGAAGTTCTTAGAATGATGACGTATGGTGTTTATGTATTAACTACAAAGGTTGAGGATGAGTATAGTGCATCTACAGTTACATGGGTTAGTCAGGCTTCATTTGAACCTCCTATGCTTTCTGTGTGTTTGAAACGGCATTCCGGGACATATTCATTAGTAAAGGAGAGAAGAGAGTTTATTTTACATATGTTAAGTGATGGGCAGAAAGATGTTGCCTCTAATTTTTTTACTTCTACTGAATTAAAAGGTAATAAATTGAATGGTGAAACATTTAAGTTGATTGATGATTTGCCTGTTCTAAATGTTGCACCGTCATATGTACATTGTTCAGTTTTGGAGATTTTAGAAAATGGAGATCATCCATTATTTTTATGCGAGGTTGAAAGTGTGAATTTAAAAAATAGTGTCAAACCCTTGGAGTTGCGTAAAACTGGGTGGAAGTATGGAGGATGATGAATAGCCGGGAACTGAATGATTTAAAAGAAAGATTAGATATTTTATTTAATTTTTCTTCACAAGTTTCTTACTCTGAAGGTCATTTGCTTCCAGTTGTTCAAGCGTGTAAAGCTTTGTTGGGAGTTTCAAGTGATCATATTTCTCAAGACCTACTTAGATGGCTTGATGGTCATGTTAAAAACTTTAAACCAAATAGTGATTTTACCTATGACTTGAACGCTACAGTTTCACTTGAGTTATTAAGTACATTTGAATTAGAAAACATGATAATGCAAAATCATAGGGATAAAGCTGAAAAATATTTACACCATTTAATTCAAGTCTCAGACCCTAGATATTTAATGGAAATATTATTTGAGATTTCACTCAATCAGGGTAATAAAGAGATCTTATTTTGTTGGGCAGCATATAAAACGGTTAAATTCATGGATCCCGAAAATAGTATTCCAATTTTGTTCATTGCTTTAGATTGTCTGTTGGGAGAAAATAAGATTTTTAAAGAAGAGAAAGCGATGTTAAGTTTTTATGTTTATTGTCATTCATGTCAAATGATGAAGACTGAAATGATTCGCATTAAAAAGATATCCTCAAAGTTAATACATTTTAGAGAGAATAGTGACAATTTTAGTACTATTTTTCCTCGTGTTCCAGTATCATTATTAAAATTATTGGCTAGTGATAAAGAAGAGGGTTTTGGAAAATATTTATTTACAATTAAAAAATCTGATATCAATGAGGAGTATTTGTTCTTATTGGATGCTATCCGTGCTTTATGTAATTATGGAGATGAATCTGATGATGTATATAGGTCCTTAATGAACGTATGTTGAAAAGAATTGGAAATTGGAAGGTTTCTGCATTGGAAACAGGTGATTTTAGACTTGATGGTGGAGCCATGATGGGATCTGTCCCTAAAGTTCTGTGGGAAAAAACAAATCCTGCTGACTCTTTAAATAGAATTGACCTCTCACTCAGATGCTTGCTGCTTGAAAAAGGTACTAATAAAATTTTAATTGAAACTGGTATGGGTAGCAAGCTAGAGAGTAATTTTATCCAAAGATTTAATGTAAATCAGTCTAAACACCCTTTAAAAGATAGGCTTGGAGAAATTGGAATCCATTTGGAAGATATTACCCATGTGATCCTAACTCATCTTCATTTTGATCATGCTGGTGGCGCAACTACTTTGAATGGTGATCTTCTTGTGCCAACTTTTCCAAATGCTAAATATATTATATCAAAAAAAAATTGGAATGCTGGTTTCAATCCTAGTCCTAGAGATTCTGCTAGTTATTTGAAAATAAATTATGAACCTCTAGAAAAATTAGGGCAATTAATTTTATTAGATGATAATGTTGAGATAATGGATGGTATTTCTACAATGGTTGTTAATGGTCACACAGAAGGTCAACAGCTAATTAAAGTAGAAGATGATGGAGATTTATTGGTGTTTTGTTCAGATTTAATCCCACTTAAATCCCACATACAGCTTCCTTGGATAATGGGCTATGATTTGAATGCTGTTCTTACTTTAGAAGAAAAGAGAGAGTTTTTAAATGAAGCTGCAGAAGGAAAATGGTGGTTATGGTTTTACCATGATCCAAGTACTATTGCTGTTAAAATTGATTATGGAAAAAAATATTTTAAAATTATTGATGAAATTAAAAGGGATAATAATAATGCTAGATGAAAAAGACATATTTGATAAGGGGGTTTTGGCATTTAATGAAAAAAGATTTTATGATGCCCATGAATATTGGGAGGATCTGTGGGTTAACCATAAACTTAAAGATGCCAAATTTATACAAGGATTGATACAGCTTGCAGTAAGCTATTTTCATTTATTCAATCAAAATTTAAATGGAGCTAGGAGCATGATGCGTAAAAGTATGGGGAAGTTTGATTCTTTTGACATGGCTAGAGGTATAAATATTTTGGATTTGGTTGATGAAATAAAAAGAGCTAATGAACATATAAATGATATAAATGAAGTATCATATTTTAATGATAGTTATATAATATCACTTAAAGTAATAAATGAATAATAAAACTATCATAGCATGGGTTGATGATATTGAAACTAGTGCTAGATTGTTGAAATTAGTTAATGATAATTTTTATGACATAGAGTTTCTTAATGAGCTAGAGTTGGTTAAGAGAGTAGACGCAAGGGTTTTGATCGTTGATTTGAATTGCATTAATGAATTTGATTTGCAGAGTTTGATGAAATATAAAAAGAACAATTTTTTCATATTATTGGGTTTTATCAAAGAGCTATCTGCTGATTTGATTAATTATCATACTAGTTTAGGATGTGACATTGTATTGCAGAGAAAAGAATTTTTAAATAATCTAAATTAAATTGTAAAGAAGGCTTTTCATGCCTGCTGAATCCTTAATTAAAAGAACTAGTCGTATGTCTGAAATTGTTTTACGACTTAAAAAAGAATATCCTGAATCAAAATGTTCTTTATTGTATAATTCTCCATTTCAGCTTCTAGTGGCAACAATATTATCGGCACAATGTACTGATGAGAGAGTGAATAGGGTTACAAAGGTATTATTTTCTAAATATCCAACAGTTAAAAGTTTTTTTAGATTATCATTGTCATCATTAAAGAAAGAAATATTTAGTACGGGTTTTTATAATAATAAAGCAAAATCAATAAAAGGCATGGCTAAGGCTGTAATGGAATTGCATGGGGGTGAAGTGCCTAATACATTGGAAGATATGGTAAAGCTTCCTGGTGTTGGTAGGAAAACGGCCAATGTAGTTTTAGGCAATGTATATGCGATTCCATCATTGGTAGTGGATACACATGTTACTAGAATTTCAAATCTTTTAAAATTTGTAAAAAGTAAAAATGCAGTCATTATTGAAAAAGAATTAATGAAGGTTGTTATTAAGAGGGATTGGACAATTTTTTCGCATCTATTAATTGATCATGGTCGAAAAATATGTATTGCAAATCGACCAAAGTGTCAAGAATGCATATTGAATGATTTATGTCCATCATGCAAATAATTAGTTTTTTGTAATTCTATAATTGTACAGATGATTATAGTGTCTGTAAATTTTGTTTTCTATTTATATTTGTAGGATACAATTTTATTTATAAATAATTAATTAAGATGCCATATATAACTAAACAATATAAGTTTTGTGCTGCTCATCGTTATTGGAATAATGATTGGCCTGAACAAAAAAACAAGGAAGTCTTTGATAAAGACATCCATGTCCATGGGCATAATTATTTACTTTTTATTACTATCTCTGGTCCAATTGATCCTGATTCAGGTTTTATAATTAATTTAAAAAATTTGGATGAATTGATTAGTAAAAAAGTATTAGACATAATGGATCATTCTCAAATAGAAAAAGATATAGATTGGTTTATAAAAAAACAACCATCTACTGAAAATATGGTAAAATTTATTTGGGAACAAATTGATTGTCATATTATTAAGCCTGCCAAATTACATTGCATAAAATTACAGGAGACTCCAACTATTTTTACAGAATACTATGGAGAAGAGGAAATAAATGGATAATGAAAACATAAAAAATATTGAGAAATTAATAAAAAATTTATTGCAAGAAATTGGAGAAGATCCTGAAAGAGAAGGTGTCGTTAGAACTCCAAATAGAGTTGCTAAGGCATGGAAATTCCTTTCAGCTGGTTATAGTCAAGATTTAGATGAAATAATAAATAATGCTGTATTTACTGAAGATTATGATGAAATGGTTACAATCAAAGATATTGACTTTTTCAGTTTATGTGAACATCATTTATTACCTTTTTTTGGTAAAGCTCATGTCGCATATATTCCCGATGGTAAGATAATTGGCTTATCTAAAGTGCCTAGAATTGTTGAAATGTTTAGTAGAAGATTGCAAGTACAGGAAAGAATGACGCATCAGATAGCTGAATCTCTAAATAATGTCTTATCTCCAAAAGGTGTTGCTGTTGTTTTGGAAGGTGAGCACATGTGCATGCAGATGAGAGGAGTAGAAAAGCAAAACTCTTATGCTACAACATCTTCCATGATGGGATTATTTAGGCAAGATCCTCGAACTAGAGATGAATTTTTAAATATAATTTCAATGAAAAAATGAATCAATATGATGTCATAATAATTGGTGGTGGCCCTGGCGGATATGTTGCTGGAATAAGAGCATCTCAACTTGGTAAAAAAGTATTGATTATTGAAAATAATCATTTAGGTGGTATTTGTGCTAATTGGGGATGTATTCCTACGAAGTCATTGTTGAAAAATGCAAATGTATATGACATCCTGAAGAATGCATCAAAATATGGTATTGAGATTGAAAAAATGAGTGTTAATTGGGAAAAAGTAATAAAGCGTTCTAGAGATGTTGTCAAGCGTCTTTCTAAAGGAATTGAATATTTATTGAAAAAAAATAAAATTGACTATGTGGTTGCCAAAGGTAAATTACTTAGTGAAAACATTGTTAGTGCAATCGATAAAGATAGCCAAGAAATGCAATATAAAGGAGAGAATGTAATTATTGCAACTGGAGCTAGAGCAAAGTATTTTCCTGGAATGGAACCTGATGGAGATAAAGTTTTGACTTATAAGGAAGCAATGATTCAAAATCAGCAACCTAAATCTTTAGTGATAATAGGAGCGGGTGCCATTGGTGTTGAATTTGCACATTTTTATAATACCTTTGGAACAAAAGTTACATTAATTGAAGCTCTTCCTAATATTTTACCAGCTGAAGATATTGATATTTCAAAAGAATTACATAAAATTTTTTCTAAAAGAAAAATAAAAATCATTACTAATTCCATTGTTGACAAAATCGAAAAAGATGATATGGTACAAATTTATTTAAATAGTGGAGATGTCATAGAAGCAGAAAAAGCTCTCATTGCAGTTGGCGTTAAGGGTAATATTGAAAATATTGGATTAGAAAATTGTGATGTTGACATTGATAAGGGTTGGATTAAAGTAAATGAATTCATGCAAACATCTAAAACAGGAGTATATGCCATCGGTGATGTGGTTGGTCCACCTTGGTTAGCTCATGTTGCCTCTGCAGAAGGTGTTGTCGCAGCTGAACATTTATCTGGTAAAAATCCAAATCCCATGGAATATTCTAATATTCCAGGTTGTACATATTGTCATCCTGAAGTTGCCTCTGTTGGACTTAAGGAACAGGAAGCCTTAGATGCTGGATATGATATTAAAGTAGGACATTTCCCCTTTAGAGGTCTTGGGAAATCGGCGGCTTCAGGAGATTTGGAAGGCTTTGTGAAAATAATTTATGATGCAAAATATGGTGAAATGCTGGGTTGTCATATCATAGGAGCTGAAGCAACTAATATGATAACTGAAGCGGTAATAGCAAGAAAGTTAGAAACTACATATCATGAAATAATGACTGCCATTCATCCGCATCCTACTTTATCTGAAGCAATTTTAGAAGCTACTGCAGATGCTTATGATGAAGCTATTCATATTTAATGGATTCAATTAATACTTTATCATCCTCTCTTATTTCTTTGGAATTTCCTTCTGAGATTTGGGAACATATGGACCCCATGAAAAAAATTCAATATTTTAATCTTGGTAGGCAGCCTTATGAGCCCGTATGGGATTTACAAAAAGAATTACATAAGCAAAGAGTTTCTTCTGATATTGGCGACATAGTGCTTTTTGTAGAGCATGAGCATGTATATACTTTTGGTAAGAATGCTAATTTGAATTTTCTTTTGGATTCTAAGCCAGATGATGCTGATGTGATTCAAATTGATAGAGGGGGGCAGGTTACTTATCATGGGCCTGGACAACTTGTCTGTTATCCTATTTTAGACTTACATGATTATAAAATGTCAGTTTCTTGGTATATGCGTTTTTTAGAGGATATAGTCATTAATTCAATGAAGTTAAATGGAATTAAAGGTCAGAGAAAAGAAGGTTTGACAGGTGTATGGGTTGAAGATGAAAAAATTTGTGCAATGGGTGTACGGCTATCTAGATGGGTTACAATGCATGGATTTGCTTTTAATGTCAATCCAAATCTAAGATACTTTGATAGCATGATTCCTTGTGGAATATTTGAATATGGGATTACTTCATTTAAAGAATTAGGAATTCATACTGAAATAGAAGTTTTCATGGAACAAGTTATTGATTCATTTGATTGCTTTCTTAAAGGAGCATTAAGTGAAGCATAAAGGTTTTTCTAAAAAAGAATTACTTAATGTTTTTTCTAATATGGTGATTTCTAGATATTTGGATGAAAAGCAATTAATTCTTTTAAAACAAGGTAAAGGATATTTTCATATTGGAGGATCTGGTCATGAGGCTGCAGGTCTGGCTGCAGCAATGTCTTTGAAGCCTGGAATAGATTATGCATATCCATATTATCGTGACCAAGCTTTTTGCTTAGGTTTAGGAATGACTAGCAGAGAGCATCTTTTGTCTTTTTTAGCAAAAGAAGATGACCCTAGTTCCGGTGGTCGTCAGATGCCTCAGCATTTTGGCCATCGAGAATTAAATATTGTTAGCCAATCTAGTCCTACTGGGACTCAATATTTACAGGCTACAGGGGCTGGTTTTTCATTATTGAGAAATAAAGAAAATGCAGTAGTTTATGTTAGTTCTGGTGAAGGGACTACTAGTCAAGGAGATTATCATGAGGCTTTAAATTGGGCAAGTCGAGAGAAAAGTCCAGTTATTTTCCATGTTCAGGATAATCATTATGCAATATCAGTTCCAATTCAAGATCAAACTTCTGG
>JAYZCM010000029.1:0-18837 GCA_036338305.1 Fidelibacterota bacterium
AAATTATTGGTTACTAATTCATACGAAGGCCCGGCACCGTTTCGATTATAATAAGAAGCTGCATAAAGTGATTGGCCACTACTAGAAAATACTACTTTCCCATTAGGAGTATTTATTATTGGTTGAGGTATACCATTAGCATCTCCTTTTTTAAACCAGCCCATGTATGAAAATGAATTTAAGCCTGATGGTAAATCTGGAAGAGCGACATAATCATCTACTCCATCAAAGCTAAGTGAATAATTTTCATCAACAGGATAAGTACAGCTTCCATCATCAAAGTTAGCTGTTTCATCATAATTTTGAGCATAAGGATCGGTACACCCTGATAGTTCACAATCACCACCGTCATTGTCATAACACGTTAAATCAGCACCATATTCTTGATCTTCACAATCAGCAAAGCCATCACCAATCCAAGACTCTGGGATGCATTCATCCGTACCATCACAATCAAGAACTTGACCATCAGGACACTCACCTGGAGACAAGCAATCTTCTGGACAATTGTCATAAGTTTCATCACCCGTACAATTTCCATCACCACATACGGCAGGACCATCACCAGGACACTCGCAACCTGCACAATCCCAACTATAATTAGCTTCTAGAGTTGCACAGTCAATGCCATATTCATCCCATGCACTATCACAGCATTCTGAACCATAAGCAGTAAAATCAAATTCACAAGCAGTACAATCACGATTACCATTATCATTTTGTGAATTTCCTAATTCTTTTAATTTAATTGGAGTATCATCTGCAACAGCAATGCCTACAACAAGAACAGCACTAAGCAAAACACTCATAAAATAATTACTTGATTTCATTTTCTTCCTCCATCTATATTATTTGTTTTTTGGAAATAATTGGTTTAGTTGAATCAAATTCTTTACTGACAATTTGGGAAACCAATATTTTTCCTCCAACCTATTTCATTGCAAATGTAAAACTTCTTATCTCAACAATGGAAGTTTTTTTACGTAATATTACATACTGTTACATGTTTTCTGTGACGAGCATCACAAAAATAGACCTTATCATGAAGATTTCAATTCTTCACCTAGTTTTAAATCAAAAGATTTTCTTAATAAATGAGAAAAAAGATAAAACAATGGTGTATCAATTGCTGCAATCATAACTTTAAATAAAAAACCATTCATGAACAATGGCCAAAATCTTGACCACTCCAATACCCCAAAAAAACATAGCAACATTATAACAGAGCAAGTATCAATAAGCTGAGAAAAGATCGTAGAACCATTATTACGAAGCCATAAATGTTTTCCTTGTGTCAACTGTTTCCAATAATGAAACATGCGAATATCAATGAATTGAGCTAAAAGATAGGCAGACATTGAAGCAAAAACTGCCGGCCCAAACAGACCAAATACACGATGAAACGTACCATCATCAATGGGAGACCAATCAGTTGCTGGAGCCATGTCGCCAATTGTAACAACTGCCATGATAAACATGCTTGCAATAAACCCTGAAAAAACAACTTGATTAGCTTTTTTTCTACCATATATTTCTGATATTATATCTGTAACTAGAAAAGTAATGGGATAAGGTAAAATACCTACTGACAACTCAAATGCATACCCTGATAAAAATGGAAAGAAACTAACTAAAGACTCAAAAGGTTTCCATATAAAAAATTTCTGAAAAATTAGATTTGAAGATACTAATGAGGCAATAAAAATACCAGACAACATTAAATACAAACGATTTGCCCACTCCCTATCAACTTGTTTATTCATGATAAATTAATCCATAGTTTGAAAACTAAATTTACAAAAATATTTTTTTACTATTTAAAATATTCCTGAATCATTGTCATGGATGATTTAATTTTGGTAAATTATCACCCATGAAAAATCATCGTATTAAATTCTGGGGAGTCAGAGGATCATTTCCAACACCCGATAGAGATAAAATTGAAGTTGGAGGACACTCCTCATGTGTAGAAATTAGAACAGCAAACAATGAACTTATAATATTTGACATGGGAACAGGCTTCATCCCCTTTGGAAAATCTCTATTGAAAGAAAAAGACCCTCCATTAAAAGCACATGTTTTCATAAGCCATTTCCACTGGGATCATATAATAGGATACCTTGGTTTTGCTCCTTTTTTCTGTGATTGGTTTACCTGTAATATTTATGGCAAAGAAGATAAATTAAGCATTGAAGAAATTTTTCAACACATTCATCATTATACGTTTTGGCCCATTGAAATGCCAATGTATAAAGCAAAATTTAATTTGAATACCTTTCCAAAGGAAGGGCTACAAATATCCAAAGACATTAAAATATCTTCCATACTGCATGGACACCCAAATGGCGCCAATAGTTATCGACTTGAAATAGGCAATAAAGTAATTGTATATTGTACTGACATAGAACACCCTGATGATCATTTAAACCAAAATGCAATTCAAATCGCACAAAATGCAGATGTACTGATTAATGATGCTCAATTCACGGATGAACAACTTCCAGATCATAAAGGTTGGGGACATAGTAGTTGGCAACAATCAGTATTACTTGCCAAAAAGTCAAACACAAAAAAATTAATCTTGTTCCATCATAGTCCAGAAAATAATGATGAATCCATTCGCAATATTGAAAAAGATGCGCAAAATGAATTTCCAAATACTCTAGCTGCTAGAGAAGGTCTAGAAATTTTAGTGCCAGCTTGATATTAGATTAACATATGAAAAGAATTTATTTTGACATATCAGCCACTACACCTATTGACAAAGATGTTTCTAACTATATGCATGATTTACAACAAACTCATTTTGGAAACCCTTCAAGCATTCATAGAGAAGGGCAAGCATCGCGTGCCATAATTGAAAAATCAAGACGCCAAATATCCAAAGCACTAAATTGTAATCCAGATGAAATTATTTTCACTTCTAGTGGTACTGAAGCAAACAATATGGTATTAAATGGAGTATTGAAAAAAAATGATCACTTCATTACTAGTAGCTATGAACATCCTGCCATTTTAAAAGTTCTACCTACATTATCAGAAAAAGGCATTGAATATTCATTAATAAAGCCTAATGATGCAGGAAAAATAGAAATTGAAGACATTAAAAAAAATGTCAAAAAAAATACCAAATTGATATCAATAATGCATGTAAATAATGAACTTGGAACAATTAATGATATAAAAGAAATATCAGAATTTTCAAATCAACAATCCATTCTATTTCATACAGATGCGGTTCAATCCTTTGGTAAAATTCCAATAAACGTACAAGACATTCAAGTTGACTTTCTATCAATTTCTGCACATAAATTATATGGGCCAAAAGGAGCAGGAGCACTTTATAAAAAACAAGGAAAAACCATTAAACCACTAATTCATGGTGGAGGACAAGAATCTAATCTAAGAGGCAGTACGGAAAATTTAGTTGGCATCGGTGGCTTTGGAATGGCTGCTGAAATTTCAACAATGAATCTAGAAAATAATAAAAATCACATATTAGAATTAGAACAATATTTCATATCACTTTTAAATGAAAAAAAAATCTCTCATAAAATAAATGGATCTTCTCGTATTCCTGGAGTTTTTAATATTACTTTCCCATATCTAGATGGGAAAAATTTAGTCATTCAATTAGACATGAATGGGGTAGGCATTTCATTTGGTGCAGCCTGTGCATCAGGAACGACTAAAACATCTAATATGTTAATTGACATTGGACTTTCTAAAGAAGAAGCATTATCAACCGTTAGAATTTCATTTGGAAAAATACATAATCATGAAGATATTAAATTTGTAATCGAATCCATTAATGACATCTATAAAAAATGTAAAAAAAAGGAAATGGAAAATGTCTGAAAAAGTTCTTGTAGCAATGTCTGGCGGAGTAGACAGTTCAGTTGCATTATTAAAAATAATTGAACAAGGATATGATGCAATAGGTGTTACAATGAAACTTTGGGAATATAAAGATGTATCAGGCAACATCCTTGATGATAGTAATTGTTGTTCAGTAGGTGCAATTAACAATGCAAAACTAATATGTGATAGACTAAATGTTCCTCACTATACACTTGACTTTACGGATGTATTTCGCAAACAGGTAGTAGATGATTTTGCTAATGAATATTTAAAGGGACGCACACCAAATCCTTGTGTCAGATGCAATTCGTTCGTAAAATGGGATACCTTTATTGAGCAAGCTGATAATCTAGGGGCAAAATACATTGCAACGGGGCATTATGCGAATATTTTAGAAAATGATGGCCGTTTCTATCTTAGAAAAGGCACAGATCCATTAAAAGATCAATCTTATGTCCTTTGGGGAATACCTGCAGAAACCTTATCAAGGACACTATTCCCCTTAGGAAAACATACAAAGCAAGAAGTTCGTAAAATAGCTTTGGAGCATGAATTGGAAACAGCAAATACTCCAGAAAGCATGGAGATTTGTTTTGTTGCAGATAATAATTACAAAAGATTTTTAAAAGATTATAAACCAGAAAAAATAAATAATATAGGGACAGGTAAAATTAAAAATAAATCAGGTGATGTCTTAGGAAAACATGATGGATACCCTAATTATACAATTGGTCAAAGAAAAGGCTTAGGAATTTCTAACTCTACCCCTTTATATGTAAATAAAATTAATCCTGCTACCAACGAAGTGATAGTAGGAGAAAAAAATAATTTATATGAAAAATCATGTAAAATTTCTCAAGTCAATTGGTTAGTTGATGAAGATAAAATACAATCCAACATTCAAGCCCAAATTAGATACAATAGTCCACTTGTTCCTGCTAAAATCATTAATGAAAAAAATAATTATGAAATTCATTTCAAGACATCACAAATGGCCATAACACCAGGGCAATCCATTGTATTTTATGTAGATGACATTGTTATGGGGGGCGGGATCATAGAAAAGGAAATTACCCATGAAAAATGAGCTAGCAACCATTATTTTAGCTGCAGGAAAAGGTACAAGAATGAATTCTGAACTACCTAAAGTTTTACATGAAGTAGGCCAAAAGCCCATGCTTTCCCATGTCATTGAAACATCAAAAATCATAGGATCAAAAAGAATAGTTTCTGTCATAGGATACAAACATGAAATGGTAAAAAGTGTAATCTTAGATCAAAAAATTGAATTTGTTTTACAACTAGAGCAGCTTGGAACAGCACATGCAGTCATGCAATGTAATGATCTTCTAAATAATTTTAATGGAAATGTGCTAATTCTTTATGGAGATGTTCCAATGGTAACAGCAAATACTTTACTAGAACTTGTATCTTACCATGAGAAAGAGCATGCATTATGTACAATTTTAACAACAGATCTTCCCAACCCTTCAGGGTATGGACGAGTAATAAAAAATAAATACGATTCTCTTTTAAAAATTGTTGAAGAAAAAGATGCTAATGATGAAGAACGAAAAATTAAAGAAGTGAATAGTGGCTTTTATGTATTCGAAGCAAATACTCTATTTAGATTACTCCCAAAAGTAGGAAATGACAACAAACAAAATGAATACTATTTACCTGATGTAATAAACCTCATAATTAACGAAAAAGGGAAAGTTGCCATTAATAAAATAAATGATTATGAAGAAATTCAAGGCATAAATGATCTAGAACAACTACGTGAAATAAATGATTTATATGAAAAACACTCCTAATTTCATATTATTATCATTATTTATTCTTTGTATTGACATCATGGATGCACAAATAAAAACATCTTATAAAAAAAATTCATTTAATGAAAATTTAATAGATGATTTCAAACGGCCTATCATGCAATCAAATAATTTTTCAATGAATCAAAGGTTTTCCATGTCAACATCGATTGGTAATAATTTAAATCTATCTCATAGTACTTTTTCAAATTTCACGCATCATGAATTATCTGAAAAATTAAACCTTAAAACAGGATTGCATTTAATATATGGTAATAACCTTGCATTTCCATCAAAATCCAATATGGAATACAGTTATGAAATAGCATTAGATTATAAAATAAATTCCAATACTTTTTTTAACATTACATTATTAAAACATTCTAATCAAAACAATCCTCAACCATTAGATTCATTTAAATATGCGACGAAATAAAAAAATAACTAGAAGAAAAAATAAAACCATTAGATCTAACATTTTAATTGGTTTATTATCCATTATTATAATTGGATTCATTATTTCAAGTGTGAATAATTTTTTTAATACTGGCTTAGATTTCTCATCACCAGATTTAAATACATTATTAACCAAATCAAAATATGAGAAGAAAACTGGACATAAAATAGAAATAGAAATCTGGAATGGCTGCGGCATACCAAAACTCGCTACACTCTATAGTGATTTTTTACGATCTGAAGGAATTGATGTTTTAGATTCAAAAAATGCAGATAACTTTGAATATCTTGAAAGTAAAATCCTTCATCACAGAGGTGAAATGAAGAGAGCATTAGCCCTTGCAGAAATTATGAAAATTAATGAGAGCAACATTGTAGAAAATAAAAATGAATCTCTCTTTTTTGATCTTACACTTATAATTGGGCAAGATTATAATGAATTAACATCTTATAAAAATGCCATAATGCATCAAAAACCATTCTAATTCGACTCATTGCCTACGAAACGAAATAATAATAAACTTACTCTAAGACATGCAAAGCAAGTTGCAGAATTAATGCTTGAGAAAAAGGCTTTAAATGTAAAAATAATAGATGTACGTAAAATTACAACCCTGACTGATTTTTTCATTATCTGCACATCCGAATCTCAACCCCAAACTAGAGCCATAGCTGACCATATCCAACAATCCATGAAAAAAAAAGATATATATGTATGGCATGTTGAGGGTTATGAATATTTAGATTGGGTATTATTAGACTTTATAAATATTGTTGTCCATGTGTTCAATACTGAGACAAGGGAATATTATTCACTAGAAAGATTATGGGCTGATGGAAAAATCATATCAATAACTGATACCAAATGAAAGCAAAATTATCATCCGCAATAAAAGAAGTAATTAATAATCTAAAGTATCCAGAAACTCCAATTGTAATTCAATTACCAAAGATTGCTTCTCATGGTGATTTTTCAACAAACCTAGCCATGCAACTGGCAAGCACTTTAAATGAAAATCCAAAAAAAATAGCTGAAACCATTTCAAAAAAACTCATGGAAGATTTTCCTGAATTAATTCAGAAAGCAAAAGTTGCAGGACCTGGTTTTATCAATATCGATGTAAATAAAAGTTACATCACGTCACAATTACATACCATTTTAAAATCAAAAACAGATTTTGGAAAATCTAATGATTTTAAAGGTAAAAAAGCGCTCGTTGAATTTGTCAGTGCAAATCCAACAGGGCCATTAACTGTAGGGCATGGCCGTGGTGCAATGTTAGGAGATGTAATTAGTAACATATTGCATTGGAATGGATATGATGTAGAACGTGAATATTATTATAATAATGCTGGAAAGCAGATGGAACGATTAGGCCTATCCGTTCAATCAAGATACCTGCAAATATTAGGTGAATCTACGATATTCCCAAAAGAAGGATATGAAGGTGAATATATTATTGAAATCGCACAAGCACTCAATGAAAAAGATGGAGACATCCATAAAAATACAACAGATCTATCCGTTTTCATCAAAGCTGCAGAAAACCAAATTTTTAAAGAAATAAAAAATACTCTATCACTATTAAAATTAAATTTTAATAATTATTTCAATGAACAATCCTTATATGATTCAGGTGCAATTAAAGGCATAATAAATAAGCTAAAAAAGAAAAAACTCATTTATGAAAAAGATGGTGCAACTTGGTTTAAAGCAACAAAAGCAGGTCGAGAACAAGACAGGGTAATCATAAAGTCATCTGGAGAACCTACTTATCGCCTTCCAGACATTGCATATCATCAGAATAAAATTAAAAGAGGGTATGATATTATTATTGACATACTTGGAGCAGATCATATGGATGCATATCCTGATGTATTGGCTGCAATTGAACAAATGGGTCATGATACTAAAAATATTAAAGTTTTGATACATCAATTTGTAACTTTAACAAAAAATGGTGAACCAGTAAAAATGTCAACGAGAAAAGCTCAATATGTTACTTTAGATGAACTAATCAAAGAAGTAGGTATAGATGTAACTCGATATTTTTTTCTAATGCGTGGCATGAATTCTCACTTAAACTTTGACATAGAACTAGCTAAAGATGAATCAGATGAAAACCCTGTTTTCTATCTTCAATATGCACATGCTAGATTATGTAATATTTTAAAACATGCAGAAAGTTTAAAACATGACGTTGACCTTGACACTGATCTTTCCTTTTTATCCAATGATTCTGAAATCAATATAATTAAAACGATAATGGAATTTCCTTTAATCATAAAAAATTCAAGTAATTCCCTTGAACCTCAGCTAATAACAAATTATCTATATGATTTAGCAAGTAAATTTCATAAATATTATGCACATGAAAGAATTGTAACAAATAACAAACAAATCACAGCAGCTAGACTCGTATTAATTAAATGCATTAAAATAGTATTAAACAATGGTTTAACCATTTTAGGAATCAATGCACCTGAAAAAATGTAATGAATTTACTATTTTCTTTCTTTTTTCTATTTATCTCTATAAAAAACTAAAAATATTTGTATAATTTTTATTTTTTGTGATTTAAATCACTTATATTCTACCGACGAGATGCCTAATTTTATATTGTTGACGAGAAATTATTTTTTTATTGAGGAAAGAGTGTTTTAAACAAAAATGTTAAAAAAACCTAACGAAAATGGCTTTTATAAACTAGTAAATCAAAAAACTGGTAAAATAAAAATTCTAAAACATTATAAAGATGGAGTCATGCATGGAAAATTTGTTTATTATTGGGACAATGGACAAATCCATTTAACAGGACAATATGATAGAATGAAACGGATAGGTCTTTGGAAAACATATGACTCAAATGGAGAATTAATTTTAGAAGAACACCACGAAGTCTTACATAAAACACAGACTAAACTCACATCCGTCTAAGAGTATTTCCACTTTATCCATTTTTTTATCAACTTACCAAAATTCTCTCTTTTTTCAAACCACCAAAATTCTGACTTCAGAGAAACTTTAGTAGATAAATAACTTTTTTGCATACTAAAGGCTCTTAATCCTTCTTTTCCATGTACTTTTCCAATTCCACTCAATCCAAACCCTCCAAAAGGTAAATCCGCCATTCCATAATGAGTTAAAACATCATTAAAGCATATTGAACCAACTTTCAACCTATCTGCAATAAATTTCATCTTTTGTTTATTTTTACCAAAAATAGAAGCACTAAGGCCATATCCTGACATATTTGCAAGCTTAATTACTTCACTTTCACTATTAAAAGAATTGACTGTCATGATTGGACCAAAAATTTCATTTTTCATTATTTCAGAATCTAAAGGGGGATTTATCAATATTGTAGGTGGGAAAAAATGTTCTCCAAGACATTCACCTTCAATAATATCAACACTATCTCTATTTTCATTGATAAGTGATTTCATTTTTTCAATTCCAGATTTAACGGTTACTGCTCCAATATTTTCATATACAGATAGATTTTTTATCTTATTTGATAATTCTACAATAAATTTTGAATAAATAGCTTCATGTACAAAAATATGTTCTACTGAAATACATGTTTGCCCTGCATTACTCATACCGCCCCATAATGCCGCATTAATAGTTCGCTCTAAATCAGCATCAGGAAGAACAATCAGCGGATCCTTTCCTCCTAACTCTAATATTAAAGGTTTAAACATGGTAGCACAATCTTGTGCAATCATTTTACCAATAGTCGTACTACCAGTAAAACATATTATATCAGTAAATTTAGAATTTACAAGTTTACGACCAATCTCACCTGTACCATACACTATCTGCAATAAATCAGAATGATTAGTAGAATCATCCCAAATTTTCTTTAATAATTTGGTGGTTAATGGTGTATGCTCAGATGATTTCAATATGACAGAATTGCCTGCCAATAAAGCTTCAATCAATGGTGTCATTGTTAATATCAAGGGATAATTCCATGGTGAAATGATACATGCTACACCATAGGGCTCATATTCTATCCAAACCTTTCTTGTTTTTAAAATACCAGAACGCCTAGACTTTTTACCTAAACTATTATTTAAATTTTTTAATGACTCACGTAAATGTTCTAAAGAAATAAATACTTCCATTAATGCTTCTATTTCTTTTTTACCTGTTTCCAAGCATATTGTATCAATTAAATCTTCAGTATGAGCTGCAATTGATTTACTAAATTTTTTAATAATTTTTTTTCTAATGGAAAATTTTGAATGATTAAAATAATTTGAAGACTTTCTTGCTTTTGAAAAGATTTCATCTAACTCTTCATTAGTAGTCAACTCAATTGAAGTTATCTCATCTCCCGTTAGAGGATTATATACATTTAATTCAAATTCAGAAATTCTAACGCTCATCTCTACCTTTCAAGATTTTCAGGAAACTTACTCATGGCATATTCAGATAATGCAGTTATGGTTAAACTTGGATTCACTCCTAGATTAGCAGGAATCACTGACCCATCAATCACATATAGATCCGGGTAATTAAATACTTGAAAATTCTCATCAACCACACCTGAGAATTCATTTTCAGCTAAACAAGCGCCACCTAAGACATGGGCAGTTGAAGAAATATTAAAAAATGCATCCATGTAAGTCGTTAAAATCGTTCCTTCTTTTTTTTTCAAGATTTGTTGGGCGGTTTTTTCTGCTGCAGGAATATATGAAGGAATTTTTTTTCCATCACTTACTTCACTATTCATTGAATAGCGACCAAACCTCCACCATCTTCGTTTATAATTAAATTTAATGTAATTATCTACAGGCTGCATTACAAGAAGTATGATGGTTTTCTTAGCCCAATCAAAAGGAAAAAAATTTAAAATAAATTTAATAGGAGAAAAAAACACAGTAACTCCCCATCGTAAAAAAGAAGGTAATGGAATTTTTCTATCTGGTAAAAATGTAGTTAACAAACCCATTACAGTCTGTCCTTTTCCGTACCTTACAGTCTCTATTTTTGTCTTTTTATTAGGTGAAAAACCTGCAGAGATAGCAATCCCTTTGCTAAAATCTTCCTTAGGTGTTTTCTTTAATTTAACTCCAATAATAGATTCAGAATTTGTTCTAACAAAATCTCCCAATTTAGAAGAAAGATTAGCTAATGTACGACTATTTTTACATTTTAATAACAATTTTACAGTGCCTATTACACCCCCAGATAATATTAATTTTTTGCATTGAATTTTTCTATGAGGCCTTAATATTCCTGTTGATTTTTTTAAGAACAATTGGTATCCCCCATCTACTAAAGGAACTATATCTTCAACCTCATGTTCTGATAAAATAGAAACACCTAATTTTTCAGCAAAAAATAAATAATTTTTATCCAAAGTATTTTTTGCATTATAACGACAACCCACCATGCAGCCTCCACACAATATACACCCCGTCCTATCAGGCCCCTCTCCATTAAAATAAGGATCCTTAACTGTTTCACCTTTTATTCCAAAAAATACCCCAACATCAACACGATGATAGCTACTACTCTTGCCCATGTGATTTGCACATTCTTTAAGCAACTTATCTGTCGCGGCTTCATATTCTGAAGGTACGGCACCTAACATTTTTTTTGCCTTTTCATAGAATGGTGCTAATTTATTTTTCCAATTTTTACTTGGCCAGTTAGAATCATCAAAAGCCTCATCTGGAGGAATAAGTAATGTATTTGCATATACTAAACTTCCACCTCCAACCCCAGCACCATGAAAAACAAAAATATTCTTAAATAATGTAATACATTGAATTCCATATAAAAAAATACGTGGCATCCAAAAATATTTCTTCAAATTCCAATTTGTTTTAGGAAAATCTTTAGACTCATATCGTCTTCCTTTTTCTACAACTAAAACTTTATAACCTTTTTCAGCCATCCTAAGAGCAGAAACAGATCCGCCAAAACCAGATCCAACTATAATGACATCCCAGTTACATTGATCTAATTTTGAATGATTTTCTTTATTTTCCTTAGACATTCAATACCAATCTTATGTTTTCCATTATATAATAATAATTCTGCATTAGCACCTTGATCAATCAATTGATCATAAATATGTAATGATGCGCTTACTGGAACTTTTTCATCATTCTTCCCATGCGCAAGTAAAAATGGAGTGTTTTTTTGACAAATATGAAAACGTGGTATTTGTTTTTTAGGATTTCTAGAAAAACCTGCTATTGAAAAAATACCTCCCAAAGGTTGAGAAAGAAAAGCAATGTAATCCAAACATATCAGTCCCCCTTGAGAAAAACCCATGACAAAAATATTAGTTGATGTATATTTATCAAATAATGATTTAAAAAAATCATTCAATAAAAAACGTGGTTCTTCTTCTTCCCAAACGCCCTTTGAAATTTCATATGACCAAGAAAATTTATTAGAATCATTAGTAATTTCATAAGGAGCCTCTAAAAAATACCAACCAACATTAGCTTGATTTAAAGAGTTTACTAATGGTTTCATACTTTCACGGTTTCCTTGCCAGCCATGAATGGCAACCATTATTTTATTTGCAAAATCTCCTACTAACTCAAAATCATATTTTAATTTTTTTGACATTTTATAAGTAGTTAAATTTACTAGTAGATTTAAACGTAATAAATAAAAAATACAATATTATAATATCAATAAATGTTCCTTCTTAAATTTAATGATGATATGAAAGGACATATCATCATTTTAATCAATTAATAAATAATGGAAATGAATTAAATGATAATTGGAGTTCTAAAAGAGACACTTTTAAATGAATCACGAGTTGCGTTATTACCTTCAGAAATAAAGCAAATCTCTACAGAAAACATCTCATTTCAAATTGAACATCAAGCTGGCTTGGGTGCTTATTTTTCAGATATTGCATATGAAAAATCAGGTGCAACCATATCTTCTAACATTTATGAAAAATCAGATGTTATCATTAAAATAAATCCGCCAAGTAATGATGAAATTGAAAAATTAAAAGATGGAGCATGTCTCATATCATTAATAAATCCATTCATAAACCATCAAATAGTAAATAAATTAGCAAAAAAAAATATCTCCACATTCTGTTTAGAACTTATTCCTAGATCAACATATGCACAATCAATGGACGTATTAAGTTCTCAAGCTACAGTTGCAGGTTATAAAGCTGTTTTAAATGCCGCAAATCAAATGCCTAAATTTTTTCCCATGCTAATGACACCTGCAGGAACAATCAAACCTGCGAACATATTAATTTTAGGAGCTGGTGTAGCAGGCCTACAAGCAATTGCCACCGCAAGCAGATTAGGGGCAAAAGTAGAAGCCTTTGACGTACGTCCTGCAGCAAGAGAACAAGTAGAATCACTAGGTGCTAAATTTCTTTATATGGACTTAGATGATTCAGCTGAAACTGATAGTGGATATGCTGTTGAAATGAATGAAGATTTCATTAAAAAAGAAATGGAATTATTACATGATGCATCAAAAAGAGTAGATGCAATTATTACTACTGCACTTATTTTTGGAAAAAATGCCCCTATTTTAATTAAAGATTATATGGTAAATGACATGAAAAAAGGATCCTGCATAATTGATTTGGCAGCTGAAAATGGTGGCAACTGTGAATTAACAAAACCTGGAGAGATTATTAATCATAATGGTATAACAATAGATGGTAGACTAAACCTTCCTTCTCAAGTACCTTTACACGCAAGCCAAATGCTATCAAAAAATATTTCTAAATTATTAAACGAAATCATAAAAGATGATAAAATTGAGTTTAACATGGAAAATGAAATCATAAAAGGTTGTTTATTAACTCATAAAGGTGAAATTACCCATGAGATGACTAAAAACATCATAGAAGGGAAAAAATAATGGAACAAGTAATTGGTCTTATCTTCATTGCAGTTTTAGCTACTTTTGCAGGTGCTGAACTTATAGGAAAAGTCCCACCACAACTTCATACCCCTTTAATGTCTGGCTCAAATGCAATATCAGGAATTACAATAGTTGGAGCTCTACTGGCACTTGGAGAAAGTGGGAATGATAAATTATTATCGATATTAGGATTTTGTGCCATCATATTTGCAACCATAAATGTAGTAGGTGGCTACCTAGTAACAGATAGAATGTTAAAAATGTTTAGAAAGAAATAAATAAATGAAAACAAATTTAATCTTAATTTCTTACATTATCTCCTCAATTCTTTTTATTATCGGAATAAAAAAATTAGGAAAAGTTCAAACCGCTCGACAAGGAAATTTCCTTTCTGCTTTAGGTATGTTTATTGCAATTATAGCGACATTATTTAAAATGCAAATAATTCCAATAAACTGGGTGCTTTTAGGAATAGTAATTGGAGGATTAATTGGTGCAATTTCTGCTTTTAAAGTTGCAATGACTTCCATGCCAGAAATGGTAGCAATTTTCAATGGTTTTGGAGGAGGAGCATCTGCCCTTGTTGCCTCTGCTGAATTATTTAAATTTCTAAATGGAAAAGAAATCTACCTAAAACAACTATCTGATAACAATGGTAATATTCAAATAACTCTAATAACCATTGTTCTTTCAATCATAATAGGATCATTGACGTTTACAGGTAGTTTCATTGCATGGGGAAAATTACAAGGTAAAATTAGTGGTCAACCCATTACTTACCCAGGGCAAAATATTATTAATGGAATCATTCTGTTTGCAATTATCATTGCAGCATATTTTTTCGTAACTAATCCTGAAGACCTCACTTCATTCTACTCCATATTAATCATTGGACTCATATTAGGCATACTTTCAGTAATTCCCATAGGTGGAGCAGATATGCCCGTTGTAATTTCATTATTAAATTCATACTCTGGAATTGCAGCAGCGGCTACGGGATTCGTACTTGGAAATCAAGCATTAATAGTAAGTGGTTCTCTTGTAGGAGCATCAGGAATTTTTCTTACTAATATGATGTGCAAAGGTATGAATAGATCTCTAGCAAATGTTCTTTTTAGTGCTTTTGGTAAAACGACTAATTCAATAAATGAACAATCTAAAACAGCTGCGGGAAGTTCTGTTAAAGAAATGAGTGCAGATAATGCTGCATATACAATGCAAGCTGCAGAAACAGTAATAATTGTCCCAGGATATGGAATGGCTGTGGCCCAAGCACAACACGAAGTTAGAAAATTATCAGATGAATTAGAAAAAGAAGGAGTAGTTGTTAAGTTTGCAGTACATCCGGTGGCAGGCAGAATGCCTGGCCATATGAATGTCTTGTTAGCAGAAGCTAATATTTCTTATGATAAATTATTTGACATGGATGAGATTAATGATGAATTTGAAACTGCAGATGTAGCTCTTATAATTGGTGCAAATGATGTAGTAAACCCTGCTGCTAGACATGATAAAAATAGCCCCATATATGGAATGCCCATTCTTAATGTTGACAAAGCTAAAACTACATTTGTTCTTAAACGTTCCATGAACCCAGGTTTTGCAGGAATAGAAAATGAACTATTTGGATATGAAAATAATTATATGATTTTTGGTGATGCCAAAGCATCTGTATCACAATTTGTAGAAACTTTGAAAGAAGAATAAAACTATTCAAAGTTTTATTTCATATGTAATACTTTTCTAACATTATGAAAATTTGTACTTCTCATTTCAATAAAATAAACACCACTAGCAAATGCTGAAGCATTCCATTGAATAGTATGATATCCTGCAGTTTCATATCCATTCGCTAAAATATCAATGGTTCTACCACGAATATCATAAACTGTTACTTTAACATGTGCATGCTCAGGTAATGCATATACAATATTTGCAGTTGGATTAAATGGATTAGGATAAACATTATGCAAACTGAATTCATCAGGAATAATTGCTACTTCTACTGATAAATAATCACAAATACCATCTAAATCATCATCATAACAACACTCAACACTACCATTATCATATTCAATTTCAATAGAATTTCCATTACAAACTCCAGCACAATCAATAATATTTGTAATGCAATAATTCTGATCACCCATATCAAAATCATTTGATCCATCACCATCAACATCAGCCTCACACCAGCCTACAACACCTTCTCCTAAACCACATTTATTTTCAACATCAGCTTCACAAAAATTCCAAAAAATAAATTCATTTCCAAAACCATCACCATCTTCATCTAAATAATAATTCTTAATTATTGCATCACCTCCGGGAATACCTGCACAATCAGCGTCACAAGCACCATAAGGCAATTCACATTCACCACATTCATCAACTACTGAGCTTCCACCACATTCACCAGCACAATCTTGAGATAAATTCATTCCATTACAAATACCACAATCATCAAGCTCTGCAGGTCCCCCGGCATAACCAAAACAATCCATAATACAATCATTCTCATGGTTATTGTCACATACACCACAATCATCATAATAATAAGAATTAACATCGGCAGTAATCTCATTACCTTGACAATCTTCCAAACAAGCAAAATCATTTTCTGAACCACCTACGCAATCACCACAAACATCTATAAAACCATCTCCATTTATAGTACCATAGCAATCAGTGCAACTTGAATTCCAATTTAAATTTGAAGGATAATAACCTTCATCACAAGGGTTATATGATTCATTAAAATATGGACTTGAATTTGGCCATAATTCACAATTTGCATCATTGGAGTCATAGCAATCAGAACAATTACTAGCAGATTCTGCCAAATCAACCAAATCTGCATCAACACAATCAGATAGGCAATCACATAATCCATCACCATCTAAATCATCACATTTCCATTCTATGACGCCATTATCATATTCTGCCACTGATTGAAACCATCCACAAAAAATATTAACAGCTTTCAACCAGTTACCATCATTATTTTCACAATCTACCTGATTATCATAGTGAGAAATCACATTACCCTGTTCATCCGTACAATGATTATCAGAAATTAATATATCAATATCTGGACAATCTTGAATACAATCAGGAATGGAATTATTATCATTTGTAATACACCCATCATTAGACCACTGACAATGATAGTCATTTTCACAATCATCTGGCATTTGGAATGATGAACATTCATTTTCAATGGATTCATTACTTAAATCTATCCAATTACTTTGGCAAGCTGGTTCTCTACATATGCCACATTCATCAAGCTCTCTATTGCCATTTAAAATACCAGCACAATCATATTCACAAACATCATCCATAATGCATTCAGAAGCATAATATTCAAAAGCTAACCCTGGAGAGCTACCCATGGGGTCTGATACAATTATATCTGTAAGACTTAATGGTTTTCCTGAAGAAATATCTAATTCAAATAAAATTCCACATCCTGAAATAGTATTCATCGTACCATCATTATTTAAAGATCCATATGCCAAGAAATCAAGTTCTGTTCCTGAATGGAAACTCCAATTTTCATCATATGCATCACCTCCAATTACTACATTATTGCCTAGTTCTACACCCTCCACATTAAAAGATACTCCTAAAAACTCTATATTACCTGAATTAAATAATACTTTCCCATCATAAGTAACATATAAACTTTGCTCTGGCATAACACATGCATCAGAAGCATCATTAAGGTAATTAAGGACTTGACCATCAATACCACACTCACAATTACCACAAGCATTTAAAAAAGCCCCACCATTTGGTTTTCCACCACAATCCAAGCACTCATCACTACCATTACAAACACCACATTTATCTTCCATGGAAGGTCCCCCACATATGCCAAGGCAATCATAACCACTTTTATCATAACATCCAGCAATATCTACAGCATCATTTTCTGAAGGGTCATGCCATTGACAGTCAACCTGAATATCACATTCACTTTCAGTAAAGTTTCTACAATCATCATGTCCTGCCCATTCAAACTCTGGAGTACAATAACAACTCAAATCACCACCACCGCAAATACCATCACAATCTTGAATATCTCCATCACAACTACAATCACCATTAGGTAAAAAACAATTTTCTTCACCTTGACTACAAGGAACATAAACACCCTGAGAAATTTCACGCATAAAATTATTATTACCATCACACATGCCACATTCATCTTCAATCGGTGCAGAGTCATCATTAGAATCATACCAATTACCATCACAAGCTTGAGAACATAATGGAGAACTTCCATATGTAGGATCATTTTCATTTACATCTAGTACAACATCATCCCTACAATTACCACAATTATCTAATACACTAGAATTACAATCACAATCACCATTAGGCAAAGTACAGCCAGGACTACCTTGATTACATGGAGCACCATTTACATCAGTAAAAATATTCCCTCCACCACATATGCCACATTCATCAAAATCTGCATCGCCTCCCCAATAACCAGGACAATCCTCATTAGAAAAACAACCCAAACCATCATTCGCTCCACCTTCACATATCTCTGAATCTAAATCACAAAAACCTGCACAATCCTGTACACAGTCATTAGAACTATCATCATCACATACGTCACATTCATCAAATTGTTCTCCATTACAACCACAAAATGTATTATCTAACAAACAATCAACATTATTCACGTTTTGATCACACTCATTTTGGAATGAATCAAGAAAATAATTATTACCAGCACACACATTACAATCATCTACCACTGACTCTCCACCCCAGATTAAAGCACAATCCATTTGACAATTTGGA
>JAYZCM010000030.1:0-17149 GCA_036338305.1 Fidelibacterota bacterium
AGGCAGAGTAGATATAAATGATTTGAAATCAAAATTAAATAAAGATGTAGCAGGGTTAATGTTGACGCAGCCTAATACATTAGGTTTATTTGAGGATGAAATTGAAAAAATTTCTGAATTAGTCCATGAAGTTGGAGGATTAATGTATATGGATGGTGCTAATTTAAATGCACTTGTAGGTTTATGTAAACCTTCTAGTATGGGGTTTGACATTGTACATATTAATTTACATAAAACATTTTCAACGCCACATGGAGGGGGGGGGCCTGGAGCAGGCCCAATAGCTGTTGCAAAAAAATTATCTAATTTCTTACCAATACCTAAAATATCTAAACGAAAAGATGGAAGATATTTTTTTCATTTTAATGAAAAGCATTCCATAGGAAAAATACATTCATTTTATGGAAATTTTGCAATTTTACTTCGTGCTTATGTTTATATTTTGTCTTTAGGTGATATTGGTCTTAAATACATGAGTCGCAATGCCATTATTAATGCAAATTATTTAAAAAACATGTTATATGAGTATTATG
The DNA here is from genome assembly GCA_036338305.1 of Fidelibacterota bacterium. Taxonomy (GTDB): domain Bacteria; phylum Fidelibacterota; class Marinisomatia; order SCGC-AAA003-L08; family D37C17; genus JAYZCM01. The sequence goes on from JAYZCM010000030.1 coordinate 534, forward strand.
AAATTCCTTATTCTGAAGGTACTTTACATGAATTCGTTGCATCAGGAATAAAACAGAAAGAAAAAGGAGTTAAAGTATTAGACATTGCCAAGGCATTATTAGATTATGGATTTCATGCTCCAACCATTTATTTTCCTAATAATGTACCTGAAGCCATGATGATTGAACCAACAGAATCAGAAACGAAGGAAACATTAGATCGTTTTATTAAAGTAATGAAAGAAATTAATGATTTGATTGATTTGAATCCAGAAAAAGTATGTCAATCCCCCATAAAAACTCCTGTAAAAAGACTTGATGAAACAAAAGCAAATAGAAATCTTGATCTGAAGTGGGAAAATGAATTTGAATAAAAAAATCATAATTTCAAATAATGCTCCTAAAGCTTTGGGTACCTATTCGCAAGGTGTCAGTATTAATAATCTATTATTTACATCTGGTCAAATAGGAATTGATCCTAAAAGTGGTAAACTATGTCAAAATGACTTTTTAACAGAATCAAGACAAGTATTAAATAATATTAAAGCAATTTTAGAAGCTGGTGGTAGCTCATTGGATAATATTATTAAAATAACTGTTTTCTTAACGGATTTAGCTAATTTTTCTAATTTAAATATTGTGTTTGAAGATTTTTTTAAAATGAATCCCCCAGCGAGATCAACCGTTGAAGTGTCAGCATTACCTATGGGAGCTAAGGTAGAAATAGAGGCAATAGGTCTAATAATATGAGAATATTATTATTTATTATTATTTTCCATGGTTTCTCATTTTCTCAAAATGATGGCTATGTTGATTCAACAAAGGTACGTAACCCTAAACTTGCATGGAAAATTGCTTTGATACCTGGGATGGGACAACTATATAATGGAAAGTATATTAAATCTTTTGGTACTATTGCTGCAGAATATGTTGCTATAGAAAAATTTATACATTATAAAAATCTTAATAAAATTGGAATGCGCAATACATATGCATGGTGGATTATAGGTGTTTATATTTGGAGTATATTAGATGCATATGTAGATGCTCAATTATCAACTTTTCCCAATAAAAAAATAGAAATTTCTAATGAATTAGATACTATGTCATCAAATGGAAAATAAATTATGTGCGGAATAATAGGCATACAAAATAATTCTGAAGCGTCCATGTTGGCTTATATGGGGCTTTATGCTCAACAGCATAGAGGCCAAGAAGGCGCAGGCATAGTTTCTTCAGATGGCGTTAGTTTACATAGACATATGGGGCAAGGTCTTGTATCTGATGTTTTCTCTGATTCAAAAGTATTTGATGGCTTAGTAGGTAATTCTGCAATTGGACATGTAAGATATTCAACTACTGGAGATTCAGATAAAAAAAATGTTGGTCCTTTGACATTTAATATGGGAGAATATTATTTATCAATTGCTCATAATGGAAATTTGGTTAACATTGATTCATTAAGAAAAGAATTACAGAAGAATGGTGCATTATTCCAAACTTCTACAGATACTGAAATCATCATACATTTAATTGCTCGAGAAACTGGCGATACTTTGACGGAAAAAGTTGAAAAAGCATTAAGAAAAATTGAAGGAGCATTTTCTCTTTTATTATTATCTCCTAATGAAATCATTGCAGCAAGGGACCAATATGGCATAAGACCTTTTTGTATGGGTAAATTAAAAAATACTTTTGTATTTGCATCAGAAACTTCAGCTTTAGATTTATTAGGTGCAGAATATTTAAGAGACATACAGCCAGGAGAAATGATTGTTTTAAATGATGAGGGATATTCATCTAAGCAAATTAAAGTGTCTAATCAAACTAAACATTGTATTTTTGAATATATTTATTTTTCTAGACCAGATTCAAAAATTTTTGGACATAGCGTAGATAAAATGCGTAGATCTTTTGGGAAAAAGTTAGCTCAAGAGGCTCCATGTACAAGTGGTGATATTGTAATTTCTGTTCCTGACTCGTCAAATACATGTGCTCTTGGTTATTCAGGTGAATCTGGTATACGTAATGAAATTGGTTTAATTAGGAATCATTATGTGGGCAGAACATTTATCTTTCCTTCTCAGCGATTACGTGATGTTTCAGTCAGATTAAAATTTAATACAGTAGAAGGTGTTGTTAAAGATAAAGAAGTTATAATTATTGATGACTCGATTGTTAGAGGTACAACATTAAAAAAACTTACAAAATTAATTAAAGAGAGTGGTGCGAAAAAAGTTCATGTTCGCATTAGTTCTCCTCCAGTTCGTTTCCCTTGTTTTTATGGAATGGATTTTCCAACAAAAGATGAATTAGTAGCTGGCAATCGGGACGTTAATGAAGTTCAAAAAATCATAAATGTAGATTCTTTAGGTTATCTTTCTCTAGATGGTACAATAGATTCTACATTTAATGATGATAGCAATTTTTGTACAGCATGCTTTTCGGGAAAATACCCCATTAAAATGAAAGATGAGAATGATAAAGAAATTTCTGTTAAATCATCCTGTTCATAAAAAAATAGTTCCTTATTTAGATATAATTTTTCTTTTACGTCCAACAATTTTCTTTTCAATTTGGGGTGTGATTGTTTTGGGAATGATATCTGTGAATAATCATCTAAATAATGTTTTATTATGGAATGATGAATTATCAATGCCAGTAATATTTATTTTTATTAGTTTGACTTTATTGATTAGTGCATCATTTATTAACATATTAAAAGATTCCGATCAAAAGACAGATTGTTTATTGATAGAAAATAACATCTCATTAGATGATCGGAAAAAAATAATTAAAATTTTATTTTCCATTTCCATGGTAATATTGGTTTTATTTAATTGGTTGTTGATAATCCCATTATTATGTATCTATTATATTATAGGCATAGGTTATAATTCAAAACCTATTCATTGGCATTCTAGCCCTTATAGGGCATTAATGGCATTGACTTTTGTTTCATTTTTGCTTTATGCCATTGGAGGTTTAATATGTTATGATTCTTCATTGAATAATGATATAGAAATATTTGTTTTTAAATATTCATTACATTTATTATCATATATTTTATCATTTATTTCTATAATTTCATTAATTATTGTTAATGATTTAAAGAATGATTATTCACTTATTAATTCAGTTTATGATGGAAAGTATAATTATTTTATTTTTCTTGTTATTCCATTAGTCTTCCTCCCAACTTCATTAATGTTGGCATGGCTAAATAAAGATCCGATTTTATCTACGGCAGTTTTAGTTTTTCTACCATTTTTTATTTTTTCATGCTTTAGAAAATTAAATAAAGATATAATACGATCTATTAGGTACCCAATTTTCATAATTAATTTTTTTACATTTTCATATTATCCATGGTTTGCATTATGTTTGCTAATAACATATTATTTGAGTAAATACTATTATTGGCATCGTTTTAATTGGCATTACCCAACATTTCTTGTCGAAGATGATTGATATACATGAAAATGTTTGTGACTATTGCTCTGCTTGTATTTCAGTATGTCCTGTAGATTGTATAGAAGTTCGTGAATCTTCTATAAAGATTGATGATGACATTTGCATAGACTGTAATTTGTGTGTCTATATTTGTCCAATAGAAGCTTTAGAATGTAATAATGAAATCTGAATATGATATTGTTGTAGTTGGTGGTGGACCTTCTGGTTCTATGGCGGCGTTTGAAGCTGCAAAAGCTGGTGCTACAGTATGTTTATTAGAAAAAGATAGAGATATTGGCTATCCCGTAAGATGTGGAGAAGCAGCAGGAAGTTCTGGAATAAAATATTTTTTTGATATTAAAGAATCGTGGATTGCTGAAAGAATAAAAGGTGTTACTCTTGTTTCCCCTAATGAAAAAAATATTGAGATAGATTTTTCTTCAGAAAGTGGATATATTTTAAATCGTAGAATTTTTGATTATGATTTATCTAGATATGCATCAAATGTTGGCGCAGAGATTTATACTAAGGCTTATGTTAAAAGTTTAATCATAGAAAATAATTATGTTATAGGTCTTAAATTAGATTACCTTGGTAAAGAAAAAGAAATAAAGTGTAAAATTGTAATAGGCGCAGATGGCTTGAGCTCTCGTGTAGGTAGATGGGGTGATATTGATACTAAAGTAAAAATGAAAGATATGGAATCTGCTATTCAATATTCAGTTTCAAATATTGATATTAAAAGAAATAATATGGTTATGTATGTAGGAAAAAAATATGCACCTGGTGGCTATTTATGGATTTTTCCTAAGGGAAATAGATTTGCTAATATTGGGCTTGGAATTAGTGGTAAGTACAGTAAAAATAAATCTGCAAAGGAATATCTAGATGATTTCATGGAAAAAAAATTTCCTAATGCTTCAATACATACTACAATGTGTGGTGGTGTGCCTTGTTCTTTACCAATGAGAAATCCAATTAATAATGGATTAATGCTGGTAGGTGATGCAGCTCATCAGATTAATCCTTTGACTGGAGGTGGAATTACGTCAGGGATGAAAGGTGGCTCAATTGCAGGAAAAGTAGCTTCAACTGCAATTTTATCAGGTGATTATTCAAATGATTATTTAAAAAAATATTCAAATGAAATGTGGAAAAGCTTTGGTAAAAATTATGAGCGCTTTTATAAAATAAAAGATTCCATTCAACATTTAACTGATGATGATATTAATGATATTGCATGTAAAGTCGATGCTATTCCAAAGAATAAAAGAACACTTACGTCTGTTTTTAAAGCTACAGTATTTAAAAAACCATCTTTAATCATTGATGTTGTGAAAGCTTTTTCAGGTGTCTAAGAAGGATGATTTCTCCTCTATCTTGTCGGAATTAGAGCTAAATGAATATATTGCTCTTGATTTAGAAACAACTGGTTTAAATTCAAAAACAGATTCAATTACTGAAATTGCAGCTTGTAGATTTATTGATGGGAAAATTAAAGATAAATTTTCTACTCTTATTAACCCTGAAATTTCCATTCCTTCCAATATAACTGATATTACTGGCATTAGCAATGAAATGGTTAAGAATGCTCCAGTTTTAAAGGATGTCTTGCATGGTTTTATGGGTTTTATAGGTTCTACACCAATTGTTGGACAAAATATAGATTTTGATTATGATTTTATTAAAACTGCTTGTAAAAAATATAACATTTCTTTTGATATTACTACTTTATATGATACGCTACCTCTAGCTCGAATGTTTATTTATTTTCATAATAGCTTTAATTTATCATCATTATGTGAATATTATAATATCTCAAATAAAAATGCACATAGAGCAGAATCAGATGCTTTATCAACTGGCTTATTATTTTTGTCTTTAATTAAGGAGGCTATTTCAAAACCATTAGATCTTATTGAGAAAATTAATTTTATAATTAAAAATACTAAATCATTAAATAATAATAAATTATTTTCCAATTTACTTAAAATGTTAATTAGAAGAAATATGCCGAATGGCATTCGGTTATATTCTTCAGCTCTACAATTAACTGATAATATTTTCATGAATGGACATGCGAATAATACATCAAATTTGCCAAATTCTCCTTTAGATTGGTTTAGCGATGATGGGGTAGTTAAAATGAAGTGGCCTTCTTATGAAAATAGGATATCTCAAAGGAACCTTATCAAAGATATACATTCAGCATTTAATAATGAACATATATTAATAGCTGAAGCTGGTACTGGGCTTGGTAAATCTTTGGCATATTTATCTTCAGGTTTTTTTATTTCTAAACAGAAAAATATTCCATTAGTAATTTCAACTCAAACTAAAAATTTACAAGAGCAATTATTTTGTAATGATATTCCTCAATTATCTAAAGTTTTAGAAATGAATCTTAAGACCATAATTTATAAAGGAAAGCATAATTATGTGTGTAAAACACGTCTAGATAATCTTATTGAGAATCATTCTAATTTATTAAATTCTCATGAATATGAGGCACTAATGGCAATTTTAGTTTGGGAGCATGAAACGATTAGTGGAGATATAAATGAATGTAATGGTTTTCAATTAGATAGATTTAATCGGTTATGGTCGATTGTTTGTAGTGATAAAGGGTATTGTTCATTTAATAAATGTAAAAAGTATGATGGGTGTTATTTAGGTAAAATAAGAAATGAAATTTCAGATGCAGACATAATCATTGTGAATCATTCATTATTTGCAAATGAATTACAAAATGAAAATTCTTTTTTGCCTGATGATTTTATATATGTTATTGATGAAGCTCATCATTTTTCTAAAATAATGAGAGAACAGCTAGGTAAGAAATTTACTTTAAATTCTTTTGATTCTGTGTTTCAATATTTTAAAGATTCAAAAAAACATTCTAAATCATTTAAGATAAAAGGACATAGTGAAATATTTAAAGTTTATGATGATCTTTCAATTAAATGTAATGACATTAAAAATTATTTGTCAGATTTTTTCAATTCATATTATAACATTCGTAAAAATGATTTGAATGATTCGGGTTATTTAGTTGAAAAACATAGATATAAGAACCCGCATGATGAATTCATTGATTCAACGCCAGCACCTTGGAAACTATTAAATGAAATTGAAATTTTTGAGAAAGAATTAAATGATTATTGTAAAATTATTATAGATAAAAGACAAGAGATTTCTAGATCGATTTTAATTGAAATTGAAATATTAATGTCATCCTGTAAAAAAGGAATTGAAGATTTTAAAGCAATTTTGAGTTCAGAAAATGATATTGTTAAATGGGCGACATTTGTTAATAGAGATAGTAACCCCCATGTCATATTTAATGCTTTTCCATTAAATGTGAATAATGTGATTAATGAAATATTATTAGACCGTCATAAAAGTGGATTGTTTTGTTCAGCTACTTTAACGGTTAATGATGAGTTTACTTTTTTTGAAAAGCAAATGGGGATCGATTTGCTTGATTTTTCACATGAAGTGAAAAAAGAAATTTATCCATCTCCTTTTTACTATTCAGATCAGGTTAAGTTATTTGTTTATGATAGTGCAATAGATATAAATACTCCATTATTTATGTCTGATGTGGCAGAGCAGATCAATATGATATCAAAAACTTTAAAACGACGAATGTTAGTTTTATGTACGGCATTTAAACAAACTCTTGCATTAAGAACAATATTGAAGCCAATGGTTGGAGAAAATTGCAAGTTGATTGTACAGAAACCTGGTTCAAGTAGAAATGTCATGGTTAAAGAATATTTAGAGCATTCTAATGCGATATTGATAGGTACATCTAGTTTTTGGGAAGGGGTTGATTTCCCCGGTGATAAAGTAGAGATTCTTTGTATTATTAAAACTCCATTTAGCAATCCTTTTGATCCCATTATTAAGTCACAAATAGAAGATTATGAACAATATGGTGAGAATGCATTTTTAAATTTTCAAGTACCTGAAGCTATAATGAAGCTTAGGCAAGGTTTTGGGAGATTGATTAGAAATATGAATGATACGGGGATTTGTATTATTATGGACACAAGACTCTCAAGAAGAAAGTATGGAAAAATGATTTTGAATTCATTGCCTGTAGATAGTATCTCTTACCAAAAAGTTTCTACTTTAATTGCAGATTCACAAAAATTCTTTTAGGTAATCAATGTGAATTAAAATAATTTACGAAAAGTGGAGAGAAAATAATTGCAAGACTTTCTTGTTGAAGATAAATATTATACCATCTCTGAAGTTTATCAATGTATTAAAGATAAACTTCCTATTTCTTTGTCAGAAACCTCAAGAGAAAAGATACAACTATCAAATGAATCATTAGAAAATGCTGTAAAGAATGAAGATGTAATTTATGGTGTCAATACAGGCTTTGGAAAATTAAGCCAAGTAAAAATACCTAAGGATAAAATGGGTATTCTTCAAAAAAAATTGATAATGTCTCATGCTGCTGGTGTTGGAAAAGATAGTCCTATTGAAATAGTCAAGATAATGATGTTATTAAAGGTCATTTCTCTTTCAAAAGGTTTTAGTGGCGTACGATTGAAATTGCTTGAAAGGATTATTGATTTAATAAATATTGACTGTATTCCAATCGTGCCTTGTCAAGGTTCTGTTGGAGCTAGTGGAGATTTGGCTCCTCTTAGTCATATGTCATTACCCTTGATTGGTTTAGGGAGTATAATGCATGATAATAAGTGTTATTCTAGTAAGGAAATATTGAAAAAAATGAAAATTGATGTATTTGATTTATATCAAAAAGAAGGTTTGGCATTAATTAATGGTACGCAATTCTCATCGGCATACGGCGTTCAATCTATAAATCGTTTGAATGAATTAGTTAAAATTGCTGATATTGCAGGAGCACTTTCTGTTGAAGGGCTAATGGGTACTGATATTCCTTTTAGTGCAAAAGTGCATGAGCTTAAGCAACATGAAGGACAAAAAGCCTCTGCTTCTAATTTGTTTAATTTATTACAAGATAGTGACATACATAAATCTCATATGGATTGTGATCGTGTTCAAGATATGTATAGTTTGAGATGCATGCCGCAAGTGCATGGTGCATGTAGAGATAGTATTGCTGCTGCTAGTAAAATGGTAGAGAGAGAAATAAATTCTGTGAGTGATAATCCTTTAATTCTATTAGATGGTTCAGTTGTATCTGCAGGGCATTTTCATGCTGAATCTGTAGCACAAGCAATGGATATTGCATCTATTGCAGCAACTGAATTGTCAAATATAAGTGAAAGGAGAATCTTTTCATTAACAAAAGGTGATTTTGGTTTGCCTATTTGTTTGGCAAAGGAACCTGGATTAAATTCTGGTGTGATGATGTGGCAAGTGACTTCTTCAGCTTTAGCCTCAGAAAATAAAGTACTTTCTCATCCAGCAAGCGTAGATAATATTCCTACAGGGGGAGATCAAGAAGATCATGTAAGCATGGCGCCTTGGTCTGGAAGAAAATTAGTTAAAATAATTGATAATTTAGAACAAATTTTAGCAATTGAAATTTTATGTGGTTGTTTATCTATTGATTTTCGTAATGGGTTGCGTCCTGCATATGGAGTAAAACACGTTTATGATGAAGTTAGAAAACATTCAAAAACAATTAGAGAGGATAGAATTCTATCTGATGATGTGAATTCCATTCTAAATTTAATTAAATCTGGTAATTTGTTAAATGTATTAAAAAATAAAATAGAATTGAAATGATATGATGAAATTTAAAAATGGATTAACTTTTGATGATGTATTATTAGAGCCTCAAGAATCAAGTATTCTTCCTAGAGACGTAGATATTACATCGCGCCTTACATCATCCATAAAATTAAACATGCCAATTATTAGTGCCGCAATGGATACCGTTACTGAAAGTAAAATGGCGATAGCAATGGCTAGAGAGGGGGGTATGGGTATTATCCATAAAAACCTTTCAATTGAAGAGCAAACTCTTGAAGTAGATAGAGTGAAACGTTCAGAAAGTGGCATGATTATGGATCCTATAACCATAGAATCTAATAAAACAATTAAAGATGCTTTGGAAATAATGACTCATTATCATATATCAGGTGTTCCCGTTGTGGATAATGCAAAATTGGTTGGTATTTTAACAAATAGAGATATACGATTTGAAAATGATTTAGATTTGCAAGTTTCTGATCGTATGACTAAAAAAAATCTAATAACTGTTTCTAAAGGTACTACGTTAGATGAGGCAAAAGTTGTATTGCAAAAACATAAAATTGAAAAATTATTGGTAGTGGATGAAAAAGGTTTATTATGTGGCTTGATTACAGTTAAGGATATTTTAAAAAAAGAACATCATCCTAATGCAGCCATAGATATGCATGGTCGATTATTGGTTGGAGCTGCAGTTGGTATTTCCCAAGATGTTATGGAGCGTGTACAAGAATTAGTTTCTTCTCAGGTAGATGTTATTGTCATAGATACAGCGCATGGACATTCAAAAGGTGTCTTGGAAACAATAAAAAAAATAAAATCTAAAGTAACAAACATTGATATTATTGCTGGTAATATTGCTACAAAAGAAGGTGCAATGGCATTAATTGATGCAGGTGTAAATGCTATAAAAGTAGGTATTGGTGCTGGTTCAAGCTGTACGACTCGAATGATTGCTGGTGTTGGTGTACCTCAGTTAACTGCGGTACAAGAAACTTTTGATTATGCCTCAACTCAAAATATCCCAATTATATCTGATGGAGGGATGCGTTATTCTGGAGATATTGCTAAATCATTTGCTGCAGGAGCTGAGACAGTTATGCTAGGTGGTATTTTAGCTGGCACAGATGAGAGTCCAGGTGAAGTTATTTTATGGGAAGGTCGTAGTTTTAAATCATTTAGAGGAATGGGGTCTGTTGCTGCAATGAGTGATGGAAGTAAAGATAGATATTTTCAACAAGGAACTGAAACTAAAAAGCTTGTCCCAGAAGGGATCGAAGGCATGGTGCCATATAAAGGAGCTGTAAAAGAAACAATACATCAATTAATTGGAGGTGTTAGAAGCTCTATGGGATACTGTGGTGCATCTTCAATATTAGAACTTCATAAAAAAGCAAAATTTATACATATTACTGGTGCATCTATGAAAGAAAGTCATCCACATGACATACATATTACCAAAGAATCTCCAAACTATCAGAAGCCTCAGTAACTTGAATGACTATTTTATTAAAAGTAAAAGTTTAAAGATTATTAACGTACTTTGTTATTTTAGCTTTATGTCTTGCAGCGTTGTTTCCATGGATGATGCCTTTTGTTGCAACTCGATCAATTGTTGATATTGCTTTTTTTAGAAGTTCATTGGCATCTTTTTTATCTGCATTTAGAACATTTTTTATGGCAGTTTTCATCATAGACTTATAATGACGATTACGTAAATTATTTTTTTTAGATTGTCTTACTCTTTTTAATTCTGATCCTGATGCGCCCATTTTTATTAATATTTAATTTGGTTAATTGAAATCGTTATAATTTAAAGTGAATATAACCTTAGACACCAACACATATTATTTTGATTAGATTTTTCTATGATTTTGTAAATTCATTTTAATGTACTAATTTTGCTAGTAAGATATGTATTATATAATAAAAGGGAACTAATTAAATGTCTATAACCTCATTAAACTCTGTACCACTTTTCATAGATTTAAATGATGAAGAATTATCTGCTGTTGAACAAAGTTGTACTCCTAGGAAGTATCCAAAAAATAGTATGGTTATTCTTGAAGAGGAATTTGGTGATATTATTTTTATAATTTTATCAGGAACAGTAAAAATAACTAGAGTTAATGATGAGGGTAAAGAGGTTATTTTATCTCTTTTGGGACCTGGTGAAATATTTGGTGAAATGGCAATTCTTGATGGAGAAGCAAGGTCTGCAAATGCTTTGGCTCAAGAGAATTGTGAGTTATTGGCCATTCAAAAAAGTGAGTTTTTAAATTTATTAAAGAGAAATTTTAAAATTTCTTTTGCATTGATGGGAGAATTAGCCAAGCGTCTTAGAAAATCTGATCAACAAATAGAAGCCCTATCATTATCTGATGCAGAACATAGAATAGGTGTTTCTGTACTTAATTTAGCAGAAGATATGGGAGTGATACGTAAAGGACAGGTGACTATTGAAAAATTACCTTTTCAACAAGATATTGCAAATATGTCTGGTACATCTCGTGAAACAGTGTCAAGAGTACTTAAACTATTTGAAGATAGGCATATGATTACTAAAGTAGGACATACGGTTGTTATTCCAGATTATGCATTTTTCAAGCGTTTATTTGATAAAACTGTTTAATATTTTATAATTTTCATATATAATTGCCTGTATCCTTGGATTTAATTCAGTCAATTCAGGCTCAATCTAAACTATCTATTTCTAAAGCAATTTCATTGGTTGAAAATGAAACTGCTTTAGGTGATGAATTAATTTCTGATTTGTTTCAATATACTGGTAATGCATTTAGATTAGGCATTACTGGTCCTCCGGGTGCCGGCAAAAGCTCTTTAACTAATCAATTGATTTCTTCTTTTAGAAAAGAAAATAAAAAAGTAGCAATTATCGCAATTGACCCTACAAGTCCATTTTCAGGAGGAGCAGTCCTTGGAGACAGAATTAGAATGACAAAGCACTATGCAGATTCTAATGTTTATGTGCGTAGTATGGCAAGTAGAGGTAGTCAAGGTGGCTTGGCCAATCAAGCTGAACATGTAGGTGATATTTTTGATGCAGCTAAATATGATGTGATAATTTATGAGACAGTTGGGGTTGGACAGATTGAATTGGATATTATGCAAACTACTGATACGGTAATTGTTGTATTAGTACCTGAGTCAGGAGATGAAATTCAAATGATAAAAGCTGGCTTAATGGAAATTGGAAATATTTTTGCAATTAATAAATCAGATAGGCCTGGTGCAAACAAATTAAGCATATCTTTGCAAAATTTATTAACATCATCATCGATCGATGTAGGCAGTTGGCAATGTCCTGTTGTGCAGACTATTGCTACGGAAGGAACAGGCATAATACAATTAATGGAGAATATAACTGCTCATTTAAAATTTAATTTAAAAGCAGGGCAACATATTGTAAAAAATGATAATAGATATGGTAGGCAATTAAATGCATATTTAGATAAAAATTTTCAACAAAAATTTTGGAATGAAAAAAGATGTATTCTTTTTAAAAATGAAATGAAAAAAAATCAAGAAGAACGATTATCTCCATTTTTGTTTTCAAAAAAATTATTGAATAATGATTAAACCAGGCTTAGATATGCCATTTTTAGATCATTTAGAGGAGTTTAGATGGCGTCTTATTAAATCTATTATTGCGATATTGATTGGTTCGTTTATTACTTATGGTATAGGTGATGAAATAATTCGATTATTAGTTTACCCTACAAATTTATTAAATATAAATATGAATCTTCAAGTATTGAAGGTTACAAGTATGTTTTCCATCAAGTTATCTGTTGCTTTATTTGGTGGAATAATTATTGGTTTTCCTGTCATATTATTTCAATGTTGGCGTTTCATTTCACCTGCTTTTGAAGGGGAATTTGGCTTGTCAGTTTTTATTACAATATTATTTTCTTCAATTTTTTTTATATTTGGAATGTTATTTGCTTATTTTTTGATCATTCCATTTAGTTTAACTTTTTTTACTTCCTTGACTTCCAATGCCATACCCATTGATTATAATTTTACATTAGAAAGTTATTTATTATATGTTCTTTGGCTTCTATTTGGTAGTGGTCTATTATTTCAATTGCCTGTACTATCTGTTTTTTTGACTCGGATAGGTATTTTAACACCAGCTTTTTTAAGGCATTATAGGAAGATTTCCATTGTCATTCTACTTGTATTATCAGCAATTTTAACCCCGCCAGATCCATTAAGTCAAATTATCATTGTAGTCCCACTTGTTTTGTTATATGAATTTAGTATTTTAATTAGTAAAATATTTAAACCAAAAGATACATTTAAATGAATAGAGTATTTCAAGAATCAATGCAATGTATTTTAGATGATATTAAACACTTTCAATTGATATATAAGAATTCATTGAAATCCAATGTTGGATTAATAAATACTGTAATTAATTATATTTCAAAAAAAAAAGGTAAACAATTACGGCCAGCACTTTGTATTTTGTCTGCAAGGTTATCTGGAGTGCCAAATGAAAATACCTTTAAGGCAGCCTCTTTGTTAGAGATGATACATGTGGCAACCTTAATGCATGATGATGTAGTTGATGAGTCAATGATAAGAAGAGGTTGGCCTTCAGTAAATCGTATTTGGAAAAATAAAATTTCCATTCTTGTTGGTGATTACATGTTCTCTAAAGCTTTAGGAAATATGATAGAAATAAAAAATTTTGATGCGTTGAATATTTTATCTAAAACAGCTGAAAGGTTAAGTCAAGGTGAAATTCTTCAAATAGAAAAAGTAATAAAGAAAGAAATGGATGAAGAGATTTATTATGAAATGGTAAGTGATAAAACAGCATCTTTATTTTCAGCAGCTTGTGAATTAGGTTCTATTACAGTTTCTGAAGATAAAGAGAAATCTCAAGCACTTTATAAATTTGGAGAAAAGTTTGGTTTGGTTTTTCAAATTCAAGATGATTTATTAGATATAATTGGTAATGTAGATGCTTTGGGAAAGCCTACAATATTTGATTTAAAAAAAAATATGCAAACTTTACCTTTAATTTATATTTTCAAAAAATTATCAAAAAGTAAATTGAATAAATTAAAACGCAAGCTGAAATTTCATTTAAAACGTTCTGAAATACATTCAATAAAAAAAATAATTTTAGAGGAAGGTGGAGTTGACTATGCTAAAAATCAAATAAAACATTTTTCAGATGAAGCTTTAAATGAATTGGATATTTTTCCTGATTCAGAATATAAAGAGGCATTATGTTCGTTATTGAAATTTAATATAGAAAGAATTAATTGATGAGAAGATTTAATAAAAAAATAATAAGAAAAAAAAGATTACAATCTAGGCAAGATCGCATAATGACTCTTGCAAATTTGATTAGCATTAGTCGTATCATATTATCTATACCGTTAATCTTATTTTTAGATGCAAATATGTTATTGTATGCATTTATTATTATTTTACTTATCGTAGCATCAGATTTCTTAGATGGTTATGTTGCTCGTAAGGCTGATGAAATTACAAACTTTGGTAAACTTATTGATCCAGTTGCTGATAAAATATGCATGATGATAGTTGCTATTTATCTTATTATTACATTTAAATTACCTTTTTTACTGTTTTTTGTTATATTGGCTATTCGTGATACATTTTTAATTATTATTGGTATTTATTTGGTTTTTTCTCAAGAGGAAGTTTTTCAATCTAACTTATCAGGTAAATGGTTTATGGGGATTTCAACATTAATGATGGCATTATTCATATTTTATGATTCGATTGGATTACCCGTAATAGTTCCAAGTATATTTTATATGATTTCTACTATTCTTTTTGTTATAAGTACTTTTGAATATGTGAAACGATATTTTATTTTTTTTAAAAAATTAGATGTAAAATGATTTCATTATTTAAAAAAACCGTGGAAGGGTTGGTTGGAACTAGAAAAAAAATAAACCAATTATTTTCTAGTTTATCAGGAAAAACATTATTAGATGAAAGTGACATTGAAAAAATAGAAGAGTTGCTTTTAGGATCAGATTTAGGCTGGGAGCTTACTGGACAGATAATTGAAAATTTAAAATTACCAGATAAGAAAGAGTTATCATTCTCAGACAGATTTTTGAATGTTACTTTAAATTTATTAAATGCGATGGATGTGAGAGATGATTTGCAGAAAATTATTTTATTGGTTGGAATTAATGGTAGTGGAAAAACAACATCAGCAGCAAAATTAGGTAATTTCTTTTCACAAAAAGGAGACAAAGTTAGCTTAGTTGCTGCTGATACGTATAGGGCGGCTGCTTTAGAACAAATTCAGATTTGGTCAAAACGATTAAATTTGCATTTAATTTCAAATAATAAAAGCACGGATCCCGCCTCCATAGCTTATGATGGTGTATTGAGTGGAATGTCTAAACAACATGATAGAATAATCGTTGATACATCAGGACGTGTTCATAGCTCAACCAATTTAATGAAAGAACTTGAGAAAATATATAATGTTGTATCTAAATTATCATCAGAGGTAAGTGTTTTGATGACAATTGATGCAAATATAGGCCAAAATAGTATCCAGCAGGTAAAAGAGTTTGCAAAGTATATTCCAATTAAAGGGATATTTTTAACCAAGATGGATGGTACTGCAAAAGGAGGAATTGCATTACAAATCATGGAAGAGTTAAAAATGCATGTATATTTTATTGGTGTAGGCGAGCAAGTTGATGATTTAGTACCTTTTGATAAAGAAAAGTATATTAAGGCCTTGATTTATGATGAGAAAGAAGAAACTAGTGAATAATGAAAGTTCAAATAAAGTATGCATGATTACCCTTGGATGCGCAAAAAATTTAGTTGATTCTGAAATTTTGGTTGGTGGATTAAAAAAAGAAAATTATGAGATGGTTGAAAAGTCAGATACTGCTGATATCTTGATTATAAATACTTGTGGTTTTCTCGAATCAGCTCGTGAAGAATCTGTAGATGTGATTTTGCAGGCTGGAGAACTTAGAAAATCAAAACAAGTTGATAAATTAGTAGTGATGGGATGCTTTTCTGATAGATATGGCCCTCAATTAAGAGATGAAATACCCGAGGTAGATGAGTTTTTTGGAACTAATGATCATGCTGAAGTTCTAAGTTACTTGACAGGTAAAGCTTTCAAGCGAGATGACCCTGATTATTTTCGTTCAATATTGACTCCACATCATTATGCTTATTTGAAAATTGCTGAAGGGTGTGATAATGGATGTAGTTTTTGTTCTATTCCACTTATGAGAGGTTTGCAAAAAAGTCAGCCAATTGAATGGAATGTTCAAGAAGCAAAACGTTTGGTGAAATCAGGAGTAAAAGAGTTACTTGTTATTGCTCAAGATACAACCTCTTATGGTTGGGATCTTACACCACGTTCATCTTTGCATGAGCTTATTGAAAAATTAAATGATGTTGATGGCTTGGAATGGATTCGTTTACATTAT
>JAYZCM010000031.1:0-9430 GCA_036338305.1 Fidelibacterota bacterium
AATAAAAGCCATCTTCAACATCATTGGGAACATATGCTAATTCTGTAATTGTTTTTTTAGAATTTATATCTATTGAATCATCCAAACTATTCTTTTTACTCCAAAAAATTCTATGATTACCTAATATTCCATCATCTTCCACTCTATCTATACTAGGAATGTCTACTACTAAATGTTGAATTTTATTTGATAAAAATTTTAACGCATCATTAGTAAAAAATGGTGGAGTATTTTTTGCAAATGAATAGAATTGTTTTTCTTTCAAATTTGGTAACGTTCTTATGATAATTGAAGAAGGCTTATAATGAGCATATTTTTCATATTGCACTTTAATTAAATCATTGCTAATAACTTTTTCATCATCATTAACATCTACATGATATTCATCAGAACAATTAATAAATGTAATTGGCTTTATTGTAATTAATATGGTTGGCATATATAATTCTTTAATACATTCAGATACAGAGCTTGGTGCATTTAATAGATGGCCAACACATTCAGTATGGGTTCCTGTACAATGAATGTTCATGTTTATTTCTGGAACATTACAGCCTGCACCATCCTTAACTGAATATGATGTAAAATTAGATTCATATGGCTTTACTGTACCTTTTTTTACATTAAAAAAATTTGGTTGAGCACCATTAAAATCATATGGTATGGATAAATCTATATGTTGAGTAGTATCAACCTTATGTTTTTTATCATTATGTTTTATCTTAATTATCAATTTATTAGTGAAAGTTTATTTTCAATTATATCTTTTAAAGAATCAATATTTGGATTTTCCATGTCTAATCTAGACAAGATTTTTTTTTGAATATTCCCACGTCTATATACTTCCGAATAAGGAATGGAGGTAAAGCTTACCATATTATATCTTGGAATGAAACGATTAGGGTATTGATTGAATAATGCATTGGCAATTTTCTTTTTATTTACATATTCTTTTTCTAAGACGGATTTACGCATTTCAACATAATTCTCTATAGCCATTTTTGCAATGGCATCTGCATCTGGTTTTCTTTCTACATTATACCTAATGAATAAATCATTCCAATTTCCTGGTGATTCATCTAAACACTTCATTAATACATGACAATCTTCAAAAGAAGCATTCATTCCCTGACCAAAAAAAGGCACTACTGCATGCGCAGCATCTCCTATGACACAAAATTTATTATCATATTGCCATTGATCTGCATAAATAGTTGCTAATTTCCCAATCGGATTGTTTAAATAACTTTCAGGGAAATTTTCTAATAGATGAATAACATCATAAAAATATTCTTGAAAAAAATCATTAATCAAATCAGTAGAAATTAATGTTTCGAAACTGATTTCACCTACATTAGGTAAAAAGAGTGTACACGTAAATGATCTATCTGTATTTGGTAAGGCAATTAACATAAATTCACCTCTTGGCCAAATATGTAAAGAGTGAGGATCAAGTTGATAGTCTCCATCTTTGGTTGGGGCAATGTGTAATTCTTTATAACCATGTCCCAATGGTACTGAATTTGATGGGGTGCTACTTTTCGAATCAATAAAGTTTCTAATTATTGAACCAGCCCCATCTGCACCAATAACATGTTGATCACAATCAACTTTAACCCCATTATTAAAAATAAGTTTATTTTCCAACTCATCAATTTCAAGTAAAGAGTGATTGAAATGAATTTCCACATTTCCGGATTGTTCAGCTTGATTCATAAGGATTTTGTTTAACTCTCCCCTTGAAATTGAATTTATATGCTCATTTCCATGGATGCTATAAGGTTGAAATTCTAAATTACCATTGACATGATGAATCATTCTCCCCTTCATGGGAATCATGTGTGGCTCAATTTCATCAAAAATTTTAGCAGCCTTCAATGCCTCTATCCCTCTATGTGAGAGAGCTAAATTTATTGATCTACCTACAGAAATTTTTTCAATTCGAAGATCTAAACGCTTTTCATATAATTGTACACTATAATTTCTTTGAGAAAGAAAAATTGCAAGGAGTGGTCCTGATAATCCAGAGCCTATTATTGTTTTTGTTTTTTCAGACATTTAATATTTTTTTCAATCTAGAAACAAACTCGTGGCAATCTTCAAAGGAATTATACAATGGTACTGGAGCTACTCTAATAACATCGGGCTCTCGCCAATCACAAATTACTCCTTGTTCATGTAATTTTTTCATGATGTCATCTGATTTATTCTTCATTCTAATTGATAATTGACATCCTCTACTTTTATTAGATTTTGGAGTAATTATTTCAAGATGTTCATTTAATTCATCTATTAATGATGATTCTAAATATGATGTTAATTTCTCACTTTTTTTTCTAAGAGTACTCATTCCAACTTCATGAAAAATTTCTAAACTTGCAAGGAGTGCTGCCATGGATAATATTGGGGGATTGGATAATTGCCAGGCTTCAACTGTTTTAAGTGGAATGAATTTTTCTGGCATTTCAAATCTGGATGCTTTGTCATGTCCCCACCAACCTTCAAATCTTGGTAAATCTATTTTATCCAAATGGCGTTCATGAATAAAAATTGCAGAAGGTGCGCCAGGTCCACCATTTAAATACTTGTATCCACACCATGCAGCAAAATCAACACCCCAATCATGTAATTCCATTTTCAAATTCCCTGCAGCATGGGCTAAATCAAATCCTACTCTACATCCACAATTTTGAGCTCTATCTGTAATCATTTTCATGTCAAAAGCTTGGCCAGTATAATAATTCACTCCTCCTAATAATACTAAAGCAATTTCATCTCCATGATTTTCTAAACACTTTAAAATGTCATTTTCAGTGATAATATTACCATATTCTGGATTTAATGTTAACAAATCTGTTTCAGGGTTATTCCCATGAAATTTTAATTGAGATTGAACTGCATATTTATCTGATGGAAATGCATTTTTTTCAATTAAAATTTTCTTTCTTTTTCCATTAGGCCTATAGAAAGATATCATGAGTAAATGTAAATTGACAGTTAATGAATTCATAACGACAACTTCTTTATCAAGTGCCCCTACAATTTCTGCAGAATAAGAAGTTAAGAATTCATGATAAGGAAGCCACGGTCTTTTTGAGGTAAGATGACCATCTACACCTAAATATTTCCATGCATCTAATTCTTCTTGAACATATTTTTGTGTAGAATGTGGTTGTAAACCAAGAGAGTTGCCACTCAAATAAATAAAAGGTGTATCAAATTTATTTTTAGGTATATGAAAATTCTTAGAAAATTCATTTAATGAATCATTAGAATCTAAAGATTGATAATTTTCACGATTTGATTTAGTAGATATAGTTTTGCTCATTTAATCCAAGCCATTCAAGAGCTGTACCTGCTAACATTCTCTGTTTTATTTTATTTGATACATTTAAATTTTGAATTAACTGACCTGGTTTTTTTTCACCAAGAGGAAAAGGGAAATCAGATCCTAAAGCTATTTTATCATGTCCCATCTGATTAATAAGAAATAATAATATATTTTCATCATGCACTAGAGAATCTATATAAAATTTTCCTATATATTCAGATGGGAGCGTTCGATTATCAATTGCACAGAGATCCGGCCTCATGGTATATCCATGATCAATTCGTCCTAACGTGAAAGGAAATGATCCACCTCCATGAGAAAAAGCAAATTTTAAACTTGGATATTTTTCTAAAACACCTCCAAAAATTAATGAGCAAATTGCCCGTGATGTTTCAGCAGGCATTCCAACAAGCCAAGGGAGCCAATATTTATTTACTTCCTTTGCCCCCATCATTTCCCAAGGATGAACAAAAATAGAACAATTAATTTTTTCTGCATATTCAAAAATGGGATCAAATTTTTCTTCATTTAAATTTTCTCCATTCACATTAGAACCAATCTGAATTCCAGGGAAATTTAATTCATTAATACAGCGATCCATTTCTTGAATGGCCAAATCAATATTTTGCATTGGAACGGTCCCAAGGCCTATGAAATGTTTACTGTTTTCCATAATAACATCATGAATATGGTTATTTACAAATTCTGAAAGTTGTAATGCTTCATCTTTTTTTGCCCAATATGAAAATAATGCAGGAATCGTAGATAATACTTGAACATCTACTCCTGTTTTTGAACAATCTATAATTCGTTCCTGTGGATGCCAACAATTACAACTTATTTTTCTAAACTCCTTATGATCTTTTATTAATATCGCATTACGCTCATTAACATGTTTAATTGAAAGATAACGCTGATCATTAAATGTTGAAATTAAATCATTCAAATTTTCAGGTATAATATGTGTATGAATATCAATTGTAAACATAATGACTAAGGTTTATTTAAAATTGCATTACATTTCTTACATTTACGCGCATCTTCATTACTCCAAAATTCTTCAAATAAGGGTGGCAATTGTTTTACTATATCTGTTAATGAAATATATTTATCATATAACATGGCATGACATTCATCGCAGTACCATTGAAACCCATCTAATTCATCTACATGTCGTTTTCTTTCTATAACCAGCCCTACTGTGTTTTCAAATCGTTGAGGAGAATGAGGTATATTGGGAGAAAGTAAAAAAATTTCTCCTTCATTTATCGGTATGTCTTTAGGTTTACCTTTTTCTCTAATTCTTAATACCATGTTACCTTCCAATTGATAAAAGAATTCTTCTCCTTTATTTACATGATAATCTTTTCTAATATTTGGTCCACCTACTACCATTATGATGAACTCTGCATCCTTATAAACCACCTGATTTCCAACTGGAGGCTTTAATAAATGTCGATGTTCATCTATCCATTTTTTTAAATTTATTGGCAATAACATTCTAATTATTTTTTTTCATGTTAAATAGTCGCAATACATTTTAATTCTATTGCAATTGGAGTAGGTAATGAAATTATTTCAACAGTAGTTCTACAGGGTTGATTGTCTTTAAAATATTTTCCATATAACTCATTATATTTTTGAAAATCATCTTTCATGTTAGTTAAAAATACAGTAACATCAATAAGATTATCCCAACTGGACCCCGCATCTTCTAAAATCATTTTAACATTTTTAAAAACAGAATGACATTGTAGCTCAATATCATAAGAAATAATCTCACCATTTTCTCCTAATGTTACACCCGGAATTTCTTTTATCCCCTTTTCACGTGGCCCTACACCAGATAAAAACAATAAATTCCCAACTTTTCTGGCATGTGGATATAAACCTACTGGCTCTGGAGCATTTTGACTTTTTATTTTATTCATATTTTAATACAAACATTTTTAGATTCAGTAAAAAATTGTAATGATTTAAAGCCACCTTCACGACCAACACCAGAACTTTTCATCCCACCAAAAGGAATTCGTAAATCTCTAAGCATCCATGTATTTATCCAAACAACTCCAGAATCAATTTTACCTGCTACACGATGGGCACGACTAACATCTTTACTAAATAAACTCGCAGACAAACCATATTTAGTTGAGTTTGCCATTTCTATGACTTCTTCTTCTGTTTTGAAAGGAATCATGGATACTACGGGACCAAAAATTTCTTCTTTATTAGTTTGGCAATCTACTGAAAGTCCATCAATAATTGTAGGTTCAATGTAATAACCATTTTTTAATTCTCCACCTAACATTAGTCTATTACCACCAGTTAAAATTTTTCCGCCTTCTTCTTTTGCTGTTTCTATGCATTTTAATATTTTTTCCATATGTTCTTTAGAAACTACAGCACCTAAATTACTATTTTCATTTTTTGGATCTCCAACTACTAATTTTTTAGTTTCTTTTATGATGGCTGTTTTAAAATTATCATATATTGATTCTTGAACAAACAATCTAGATCCACAAAGACAAATTTGTC
Source organism: Fidelibacterota bacterium (assembly GCA_036338305.1). Lineage (GTDB taxonomy): Bacteria > Fidelibacterota > Marinisomatia > SCGC-AAA003-L08 > D37C17 > JAYZCM01. The sequence goes on from JAYZCM010000031.1 coordinate 5,867, forward strand.
CTTGGTTTGAAAAAGCAGCCTTTACTGACATTTTTACTGCATTATCAAAATCAGCATCTTCAAATATAATATTTGGATTTTTTCCACCTAATTCCAAAGATATTTTTTTAAACATGGGAGCTGCAGTAGCTGCAATTTTTTCACCAGTAGCAGTACCTCCCGTAAATGATATTATGGGAACTTTTGGATGACGACTAAGAGCATCTCCAACCTTATTTCCATAACCATGCACTATATTTATGACTCCTTTTGGAAAATTTGCTTCTTGACAAATCTTACTAAAAATATATGCTGTCATGGGAGTTACTTCAGATGGCTTGGCCACTACAGTATTTCCAGCAACCAAAGCAGGTGCAATTTTCCAAGTCAACAAATAAACAGGTAAATTCCATGGTGAAATGCAGCCAGCAACTCCAATTGGTTGACGTAATGTATAATTTATTGCCTTTCCATCCATTTCATGAATTTCAGAATCAAAGTGAAGAGAAGCTGTTGCAAAAAAACGAAAATTTTCTGATGCTCTTGGTATGTCAACAGATCTAGCAAGCCACTCTGGCTTTCCATTATCCTTACTTTCTGCTTTTACTAATTCTTCAAAATGATTTTCAACTATATCCGCTAAATGCATGACATGGTCATATCTTTCTTTTTTTGAAAGTTTACTCCATATGAGAAATGCTTCTTTGGCAGATTGTACAGCGTCATCTATGTCATACCTATCACTATCAGGAATTAATGAATAGACTTCACCAGTAACAGGGCTCACATTGTCAAAATATTTTTCAGATTTTGGCGGAACTAAATTTCCATTAATATAATTCTGAATTTTTTCCATTAAATAGAATTTAAACGTCCTCCATCAACCGCTAAACTTACTCCATTAACATATCCCGCAGACGGTGATGCCAAATAAGCAATGGCCTTAGCTGTTTCTAATGGCAATCCAAATCTGCCTAACGGAACTTGATCCTTCATTTCTTTTGCAATATTTTCCTCAGATTTATTTTGTGACATTGACTTTGCTTTAATTAATGAAGATAATCGATCAGTTTCAGTAAAGCCTGGTAAAATATTATTAACGGTTATGCCATATTTGGCAACTTCAATGGATAATGTTTTTGCCCAAGATGCAACAGAACCTCTAATTGTATTTGAAACACCTAATCCTTGAATAGGCTCCTTAACAGAAGTTGAAATTATATTTATTATTCTACCATATTTCATTTTTTTCATTCCATTTAATAATGTTGTAGCCAAAACATGGTTACAAATTAAATGCCTATTAAATGTTTCTAAAAATTCGGAGATTTTGGCATCTGCAATTGGACCACCCTTAGGGCCTCCTGAATTATTTATTAAAATATGATAATTATTACCAAGATCAACATGGTTTTTTATTATAATTTGTATGTTTTCCGGATCATTAAAATCTCCTGATAAAAATTGATGTTTCTGATTATTTGATTTTGATAATAATGATAAACATTTATTTAATTTTTCTTCATTACGAGATAATAAAGTTATAGTAGCACCTAATTTTGAAAATTCAATGGCAGTAGCTAATCCTATACCTGAAGTGCTACCACAAATTAATGCATTTAATCCAACTAATGATGAAGTTAATTTATTTTCCATATGTATAATAAAATCCTAATGCTTTTTTTAATTTATCTGGCAATTCAGGTAATCCTGATCTTGGAATAATATATGTAGATAAATTTGAAATATCTCTAAAAACTGTATGTTTTTCAGCTGTTTTTTTCAAATAACCATGTCCCGCAGAACCGCCTGTCCCAATTTTAACACCAATCATTCTAAATACCAACAATGAATGCCTATACCTCCAAGAAGTTAATAATTGATCTATGTCAACAAGTTGAGTTAATAACCTGTGAGGCAATTGAAGAACGGGTTGATCTCTATATAGTTTTATGAATAAAGCCGCCAATGTAGCTTTTTGAGACATTCTCCTATGACCAGCATTTAACAGTTCTTGATATTTATTTTCATCAAATAATGCTTCATAAGTATTTTTAATTACATCATAATTTTTTAAACTAATATCTTTAGCGGTAGTATCTAAACTTGGATTATTATTAATTAAATTCATATCATCAGAAATCATTTTTTCTACGGCCTCTTTATATGATTCCCAAAAGTTAAACTCTTCAAACTGTAAAAAAGGTGTCCTTTCAAGCCAATTTTCCAATAACATGAAAAGCGATGAAGAAGTTTCCGTCTTCAATGCTTCATCTTTATCATTTTTTGATAAATATGCATCATATCTTTGTTTACCAAAACGTACACGTTTATCAGCCTCCATTCCTAATTTATTTTCAATTTTTCTGAATTGGATTGATTGAAATCCAGATGCAGGACTTAGCAAATCTCTAAATTCCAAAAAATCCATGGGAGTCATTGTTTCTAAAATTGAAACTTGATCTATAAGTAACTTTTGAATTTCAATTATTCTACCTAGCCTAGATACAACTATGCCTGTATTTTCTTCTTCAACGTAATTTCCTTTAAACATTTCAATGATTGAATCTAATTCATGTAAAATCTGTTTAAACCATAATTCATATGTCTGATGAATGATTATGAATAACATTTCATCATGAACCATATTGCCATTTTTTTCAGATTTTAATGATTGGCTATCTAGAATTTTGTCAAGTTCAAGATAATCCCCATATGATAGTTTTTTTGATGTCATATCTTATTCTTCATAGGATTAATTGTAAAATTTAGGAAGTTTAAATAAAGGGAAAAAGTAATAATGCCAATCTCTGTTATTTATCTTATGTCCTTAATTCCATTATTTTTTTATAATCATCTAAAATTTCTGGATTAACTATTGAATCTTTATTTTTTATTTCAATATTTTGAATAACTTGCTTAACTGCTAATTCTACTTTTTTTCCATTAATAGTATATGGTATGTCATTTATTTGAATGACTTTTTTAGGAATGTGACGAGAAGTGCATGATTTTTTGATTGATAATTTAATTTTATCAATCAATTCTGTAGTCAGAACATGATCACTTTTCATTTTTATAAATAATATTATACGTTCATCATTTTTCCATGGCTGTCCAATAACTAATGAATCTTCTATTTCTTTAAATTTCTCAACTGTCTGATAAATTTCAGATGTTCCTATTCGTACACCTCCAGGGTTCAATGTAGTATCAGATCTTCCAAAAATTTTTATACCTCCAAATTCACTAATACTTATATAATCCCCATGATGCCATATTCCTTGGAATACATTAAAATACGTTTTCATGAATTTTTCATTTTTTTCATCATTCCATAAATATATAGGCATGGAAGGAAATGCTTTTGTGCAAACTAATTCTCCTTTCAAATTAATAACAGAACATCCATTGTTGTCATATGATTCTACTTTCATCCCAAGCCCTCTACATTGCAACTCCCCTTTTTTTACAGGTAAAATAGGATTTCCTAAAGCAAAACAAGAAATAATATCTGTCCCTCCTGATATAGAGCAGAGTTGTATGTCATTTTTCCATTTTTCATAAACAAAATCATAATTTTCA
>JAYZCM010000032.1:0-10467 GCA_036338305.1 Fidelibacterota bacterium
ACCTGAACCCATGCGAGTCCAATCAACCCCAGCAATTGCTCTAGAACGAACATGAAATTTAGGCTTCACCCCCAATGAATTCAATTTATCCTCACCAACGACCATTGCTGCTGCTGCACCAACTGAAATGGGGCTTGCTGTTGCCGCTGTTATTGAACCTTCAGCATCAAAGGCTGGCTCAAGAGATTTTATTTTTTCAACATTTGGAATCCTAGGGCCTTCATCTGTATCAATCATTAAACCATTAATTTCAACAGGAATGATTTCATTTTTAAAATTACCTAACTCGATTGATTTCAATGCTTTCTCATGAGAATTAATTGCAAAAGCTTCTTGATCTTCTCTAGATATGTCTAAATCTTTAGCTAAATTCTCTGCGGTATCTCCCATTCCAATATATAATTCTTTTTCATATAGCTCAGGATGAAAACTTGGATTAAATCCGCCCATTGGTACGCCAAACATGTCTTCAACACCTACAGCCATTCCTCCATCAATGTCACCTGCAATTATAGCCTGGCTTAATTGATGAACAGAATCCATGGATGAACCACAAAAACGATTTACGACTTTTCCACCAGTCTCAATTGGAAAATCTGATAAAATGGAAATGGCCCTAGCCATTAACATTCCTTGCGGACCTTCTGGAAACGCACATCCAACCACAACATCTTCCATTATTTCTAAAGGAATATTTTTATTTCTATCAATAAGGCCTTTTATCACCATTGCGCTTAAATCATCCGACCTAACACCCACCATGGACCCATTTTTCAAGCCAATCGGACTTCTTCCACCATCAACCAAATAAGATTTAATCGACATTAACTTTCATCCTCCATTCTTAATTCAAATAATATTTATTCATTTTATATAATACATCCACAATTCTTTTCTGACATTGTATTTCATCTAATTTAATTTCAACTTTGGAATGCCAATCATTAATCAGTTTATTTTTTCTTCCCAAAGTTTCTCCCTCATGCAAATAATTAATTATTTTCATTCCATTTAAATGACATGATTCAAAATTATTCATGATAGATAACCTTAAAACATCAAGAGTATTATCCTTATGGTCACCATTGTCTAATTGAATAAATCGCTTAAAACCCGTATCAATTAAAGAAAGTGAAATAACCATGTTTGCAAAAGGCTCTATTATCCATTGTTCATTTTTCAAATCTTGCCCATGCTTTAATATTGATTCATGCAAACAAAACAACGTAAATGATCTACAATATTCTACAGCTTTTGCTTCATCACTTAAATAGTCATGGTTTGACAAATCAATGGAAGGCAGCCAATCTTCACGTCTATGTAAAATCATGTCTCGCAATGGAATTTCTTCTAAAATGGCTTTTTTTAATGTAGTTCCACCAATAATCAATCTATTTATTTCATTAGTACCTTCAAAAATTCTATTAATTCTTTCATCTCTATACATTGCCGCCATGGGGTACTCTTCTATGAATCCTGCACCGCCCATTACTTGGACACCCTCATCAACAGAAAATGCTAATGTTTCAGAGCCTACTACTTTAGAAATAGAAGCTTCTATGCCATGATCTTCAATGACCTTTTGAACGATATCATAATAATCATTTGCATTTTTATCCGCATTTAACAGTGCAGCATCTATCGAGCCTGTAACCATGTAATTGATACTATCAGCTTCCCAACAACGAACAACCATATTTGCAAATTTTCTTTGCAACATGCCAAATTCTTTTATTGGACGATTGAATTGTTGTCGTTCATTTGCAAAATTCAAAGCGCCATCAATGACATACTTTGCTCCAGCCGCAGTAGTAACACCTAATTTATATCTACCCACATAAAGCACATTAAATGCAATGGGACCGCCTTCTCCAACTTTACCCAAAACATTTTCCAAAGGCACTTTACAATTTTCATAAAAAAAAGTTACCGTTGAAGACCCTTTTATACCCATTTTTTTTTCTTCTTCACCAATAACCCAGCCATCACAATTTCGATCCAATATGAAAGCTGTATACTTACCATCAACAGAAGCAAAAGTAACGGCTACGTCAGCCCAGCCTCCATTTGTTACATATATTTTCTGACCATTTAATAAATAATGAGTACCTTCATCATTAAGTGTTGCAGTTGCAGAGCCAGACAATGCATCAGATCCAGCACCTGGCTCAGTCAAAGAATAACACCCCATCCATTCACCCGATGAAAGTTTTGGAAGATATTTTTTCTTTTGTTCTTCATTTCCATACCATACAATAGGCAACATGGCAATGCCAGTATGAGCACTGGCCGTTACCATTATGGAAGCATTTTGACCAGAAGATAATGCTTCTACGATTATACAAGCCGTTGTTTTATCCAAGGCAAGACCACCATGTTCTTCAGGAACATCCACTCCCAAAAATCCTAATTGCCCCATTTCTTTAAAAATCTCTAGACTCAAATCTTTATTTAGCACATTCAAATCTTCTCTAACGGGCAAAATACGATTTATGCCAAACTCACGTGCAGTTTGTTCAAACATTTTATGTTCTTCTGAAAATTGTTCTCTAGAAAAGACACTTCCCTTGTCTATGGGGTTAACTAAAAATGCACCACCTCTTCCAGCAAGTTTTCCATGTTCTATATTTATTGATTTTAAATCAATTTTATTTCCATCTAAACTGTTAATTTCAACATCACCCATTTTCTTTCCCCATCGTCAATCCTGATATTATCATTTCTATTGAATGATTTATATAATTTTCTGCTTTAATTTTCTTATCATTAAAAATACAAAACCAATTTATGCCCTGAAAAACTGAAAGAACATACATTGCCATGATTCTTGCATCCGTATCAATAAATTCTCCATTCCTCATTCCCTTCTTAATCAATAACTCAAATAGATTTATGATCTTTTCATATAACTCTTGAGATCTTCTTCTCACTTCTTCATCTTGATTGGAAAGAGACCAAAATTCAACTTCAGCATGAAAAACATAACTTCGCTTTTTAAACACTTTAACAACTTCATTTGCAAAATCTCTCAATGTATCAGAAGCAGTTCTAGAAGGATCACTTTTGCTATAAAAATCAGGAAATGTTTGCGTCTCCCAATGGTCAATCAATGCTAAAAAAACTTCTTTCTTACCTTCATAATAATGATAAATAGCACCTTTACTCAAACCCGATGCATCGACGATATCATCCATTCTCGCACTCGAATAACCCTTTTGAGTAAAAACCTTCATTGCAGCCTCCATTATCTGAGACTTTCTTTCTTCTTTTGGTAAATTCTCCGCCATAATACCGACCGACTGGTCGGTATATATTAATATCATAAGTGTACATCAAGCAAGAAATAATTTATACAAAAAAAGCCCTCTAAGAGGGCTTTTTATATCTGTTAACAATTGATATTATTTTAATAATACGATTTTTTGTGATTGCACCTGATCATTTACTTGCAAATAAGCCACATATACACCGCTAGGAAGTAATGAAGCGTCCCAAACAACAGAGTATGAACCTGAAGGTAATTGAGAAGATTCATATAATGCCGCCACTTCCCTTCCCTGCAAATCACAAACATTCATTATTACATCTGATGTTCCCTGCAATGTAAAATCAAAATTAGTTACAGGGTTAAACGGATTAGGATATGCAGAAAAAATTTCATATTTTTCAGGAATGTTAGCTGATTTGACTAATGTATTTAAAAATTCTATTCCATTAGAAGTCCAAGCAGGAACATTACCAAACAAATCAATCAATTCACCTGAATGATTATCATATATTTTAAATTTGGGAATTTCACCCTCATCACAGTAATCAACCGAACCTTGGCTACCATCATTACCCATCACAGGAATATCAATAGACTCACCAAAGTATTGGCGAGAACCCGCTATGGTCGAGCCGCACATGCTAACAAGCCAATCTCCTTCATTCACATTTAAATCATCAATAGTAGCTTTATCAATAAAATAAAATGACTGTCTTGATGACTGCATGAAACTCAAACCTTCAGGGTACTTTATCTCAGTTGCAGAAGTTGATTGACGTGGCAACATGCTTTCAGGAGACACATTAAAAGTAAATGAAATTTCAGATGATGTTATGAACCAATAACCTTTATTACCTGAGAATTGATCCAAAGCACCATACCAACCATCTTCTGCTTGAACGGTAGCAATACCTTCTCCTATGATGGCTAAAATATCATCTTCTATATCGTCTGGCAATGCTTCACCAATGTCAAAACTTCCTTTTGATGGAAATGAAACCATGTTTGCCCCTACATCAAGATCATATGATCGATTCAAATCATAAGGTGAGCCACTACCAATCAATGTATCATCGTTTTCCATCACAACCCAATACCCTTGATCTAAATTCAAGCTACCAAGTGAACCTATCCAATTCCCATCTTCAGTGTAATAAGCCGACTCACCGCTACCCAAAACAACTCTCAAATTTGGCAAAATGCTCTCAAAGACATGATTAGTACTATCATTTTCTGGTAACCCATAAAAACTTATGAAATTTGCACCCACATGTAAATCAATTTCATAATCCATTGCAATAACCATGGTATCTATGAAATTTATATTGGCATTATAAAAAGGGAAGTTTTCACTAGGATGAAGATCAAAATATTCATCTTCAGAAACATCATACAGTCTAAAAGAAGGTAAATCTCCCAAATTTAAATATCCTTCTGAATAAGAATAACCATCATCTCCCATTACAGGCAAATCACATTGACTAGATAAACAAAGAGATTGATCCCATTTTCTACTACCAACACATACATCTCCATTAAATGCTGCAATCCAATCATCACTTTCAATTGGATGTGCATATAAATCTTGTACGTCACTTATGTAATAAAAAGCCTGCAATGTAGATTGATTAAATATGAATTCTGAAGGCGTACCATCACAATTAGCGCCTTGACCACATCCGCAACCCAAATCAATATTACCAAAACAATCGCAATCACCCTCAGGAACGCCAAAGCCTCCACAAACACCACATTCATCAATCTCTTCAATTCCACCCCATGTGCCTGCACAATCTTGCACACAATCATTATTAGGATCATCATCACATATACCACACATGTCTTCATATGATGTTCCACCTGCGACTCCAGCACAATCAAATGTAACGCTCAAATAGTCAGCAGTATAAAATCCAAAATTTGACCAAGGAAAATTTTCTGAAGGAATCGCATCATAATAAATATCCTCAGAAGAATCATATATTTTAAAAGATGGAATATCACCTTGCTCCATATAACCGTCAGTAAAACCAAATCCGTCGCTACCCATCACTGGAACACTGCAAATTCCACTACCACACATGCTAACATCCCATTGAACTGCACCCACACATATATCTCCCTTAAAAGCTCCCACCCAATCATTCGCTTCTACCAGTTCATTTCCTATCCTAACTTCATAATAAAAATAAAAAGCCTGTAAAGTTGATGAATTATATTCAAATAAAGATGGTACTTCTGGATCTACACAAGTCGAGCCATCACCATTTGGTATACCACACTCATCAGAACATGAGCTATTATCACCATCACAAATGGCACACTCATCATATTCTGCATCTCCACCACAATCACCAGCGCAATCAATAGTAGCAGTACAATTACCATCACAATCAAAATTTTCTTCAGAATATGTACAAGACCCATCATCTTCAGTTGCATCCATATCATAATTACAGGCACTTGAATCGGTACAACCTAGAATACTTACACTTGCGCCATAACACTCGCCCCATGATGCATCTATACAACCACCACTAGAATCGCTAATTACATTAGGAGACGCACTAGCACATGAATTTTCCGTACCGAAACAAATGGTATCACCTAAATAATCTGAAAAAGTTACCGTACTTAATATTGCTGAACCTGCAGGTATGGTCGCGCCTGACAATGAAAAGCCAAGCATGCTATTTGCGCTATTATTACCAAAGAATCCAGAAGGAGCAGTTGCATTCACTATGGATATGCCAAACAGTTCAAATTGATAACCACCAACTGCTACATCATTTGCCATGTGCACTTCTAAAGTACCTGCCTCTAAATCTACATTTTGAATTTCCAATGAAACATTTTGCGCAAAAGTTGAACTAAATGCAATCAATAAAAGAATCAATGTGGAATTAATATTTTTTAAAATCATTTTAACTATTTCTTTCTTTAATTAATAAGAACATAATGGTTAGAATAATAAATTTTTATTTTAATTCTCCCCCTAACAAATCAATCAAGATACATAATAACAAGAATGCACCATAAAATAATTTACAAAATTAGATAATATCTTACAAGAGACTTATCGACGAGAGAAAAAAATGTGACATATATCACAATTAATGAAAGATTAACCTTCTAAAACAATATTTACAAGCATTACAATGTCTACAACATTTAGCTGACCATCAGAATTAATGTCTCCATAAACATCATAATGGCCATTTAATATAATATTTACTGCCATTACAATATCTACGACATTAATTTGGCCATCCCCATTTAGATCGCCAATCATTCCCAATGCCACGCATGAGCCACCACCACAATCCTCGGTACAATACCAGTCCCCATAAAAAGCATCACAATAACACATGGAAGGAACACATTCCTCTGTAATCATGCATTCAAACCCTTCATCACAACCTGATTGAAAACATCCAACAGGATTTTCTTCCATGCAATAAGCTGAAGTACACATTCCATCCATGCACTGAGCATACGGAGGAGAAGAGCAATCACAAACCCATTCCATGCAATTATCATCTAGCCACATTTCAACAAGTTCATTTACATCATCCTGTAAATATAACTGCTCATTAACAGAATAATGACAGCCACCAAGACCAACACCACAATCACCCCAAACAGCCACACAATCATTATCAAACTCACAAACAGCATACTCTCCAACATGCAACGCCTCATACTCCTCATAAATCTCATTACATGTCAATGAATCAAATAAGCAAGAATTTTCACAATCTTCAATCGAATTAAAGAATGCATCAGAATAATCCGTATAATCTACCATCCAACCACAACCTGAAAAATGTTGACATTCACCATTAAGATAACCAATACCCAAATACATGTCACACCATCCAAAATCTAAACCACTCAAATCCAAACAATCCGTTAATTCAGGACACTCTACAGTCCAATTTCCAGCTTCACCAAAACAATCCATATCCGCGATGGCGCATTCATCTTCACAAATACCAACTCCTGTCCAAGACTGAGATGATTGCCAAAAACATCCTGCGTCAGTACATTCATCACATGCGCTATAATCATTACAACTAAGATTATCATCACATAGACTAATGGGCTCATCACAATTCTCTGAACAACATGTCGTTGGATATAACAATCCATCACAGCATGTTTCTGCACTACCACAAGATAAATCTGGATTACAATCAGCAAAATTGCAATCAACCAAATCTCCATTCAAATCATAAAAATCTGCATGACAATCACCACAATAATTAGATATACATTCTACAGGAGTATTTAACTGACAATCTTCTGCATAATCACAAGGGTCAACAAAACATTCAACTGGATACTGACAATCGTTAGAAATATTAATGGATGATATTTCAAAAGCACTACATTCTATACAATCCACCTCCTGCCCCACCTCAATCTCAACGAATCTATCAACAAATAAACTTAAATCCAACACATCACTAGATGGAATCACATTCAAAACACCAAACCCTGCATCAATTTCAGCTTCCATATAATACTGGGAGCATTCATCCATGCAAAAACTAACCTCATTAATACGTAAATAACCTACAAACAATGATTCCATGCAAGTAACAATTTCCCATCCACAATCTCCTGATGACAACTCAACACAAGACCCAGGACCCGCCATTGTCACGCCATCATCACACAAATAATTTGGCATGCCAGGATGAGGGCCACAATCACTATCATCACATACGGCATATAATTGAGTAAAAAATAAAAGAAAGATAATTTTATGCATATAAAATAACCTCATTTAAAACATTAAATGATTTCTGTAACTAATCTAAAATTATATTAATAATAGAAATTATATCCTGAATGTTTACAGACCCATCATCATTTAAATCATAACAAGGGCCGCATTCATCATCCAAAATGCAATTAATCAATCTTATTATATCCAGAATACTCACTTCACCATCACCATTCGCATCTCCAGGGTTACTACATTCTGAACCAACAACCATGGCAACAGGCAAGGCTACAAGAGTTTGGCTTGGATCATTTGAATATACATTCAAATTACCAGTATAAATTCCATCTAGCAACTGATTGGAATCAAATGAAACGGAAATAATACTTTCTTCACTAGGAGACAGAACCCCAGTTATTGGAAATACATTGAGCCATGGTTGCAGAAAATCTGAACTAAACAAGATGGTCATGTCATCATGTAAGTAATTTGAATTAAATACAACCTGCAAACCATCCGTTCCACTTTCATTCTCAATACCAACTGTACAACCATCTACGGCAGTTACAGTTTTATAATTAAAAAGTATTCTTCCATCAGCATATAAGACTACTTGAAAGGTTTCTGAACCACCACCACTATAAAGAGGAACCTCATCCCATTGAACAACAAAATGATCTCCCCATGAAAAATAATACATCTGCCCACCGCTAGAGGGATTCAAATCGTCCCAAAATGGCGCCAATAAAGCATTTGGATCACCGTTAGACGGTATTGATTGATTAGTGTATGAAGTAGCTGTGGAAGTGAAAGATAAAAATCCATTGGTAGAAACCCTTACGGAATTATATTCATTTCCATAAAAATAAAAAGGAAAACCAAGCTCAAATGGCCCCTCATTAGAATCATCTCCATTTCCTATAGGAATACCACAAAAATCAATTTCAATCCATGTTGTAGCAGGCCCCCCTAGCTCATCACTATCGATCCATGTATACCCAAAAGCATCTGGCCCCCCAGATCCACGATCAAACAACATTCCTTCCCTTGCATCATTTGCACCTTTATCTAATTTAATTGACTCATGCTGAATGGATGATTCAGGTGAATCCAAGACAACCTGAATATTATATTGCAAATCTCCCTCTCCACTATTGGAGATCACAAACTGCTCTACCTCCTGCGAATCAACCTCAAGGTCCAAAGATAATTCATCTATACTTATGTTAATTTCAGGAAACATAGGTGCACCAATGGGTGGAAATACTATGTAATCAATCCACGCCATGTCACTACCACTACTCACTGACCCATCTTTTGAATATACCCATCTAAATAAATGCTCTCCTGGTGAAACTGAAAAAGATGCCTGGGTCCAACCAATGTCTCCAGACCAAGCTCCTTGCTCTACGCCATCAATATAAAAACGTAAATAATCATAGCTCCCTTCTGAAGAAACTTTATAATAAAATGAAATATCATCTCCAGCAGTAACATTTGCGCTTACATTTAATTCGCTTGTTTCATTATCGCTAATACTTCCAGATTCTGCCCCATACATGCCTTCATAACCATCACTGCTTATTTGCCAATCTGCATTACCTGAAAAATTCCAAGGCAATCCAACAAATGATCCACTTTCAAAGTCCTCCCACGTAAGGCCAACGGTAAGAGATCCAAACAAGTCCTCTTCATAAGAACCAGAGGCAGTCACCATGATATTGAAAGACATTATGTGTCCAATTGGAGTATTTGAATCAGCTGATAGATTATAATATGCAGTAGCACTCTCATCAACATTTAAGTTATCCAAAAAATAATTAGAATCGCCATTTATGGTAACATATTCATCTTCTGAAGAAATAATCACATTCATGCCACTCAAATCAGATCCTCCAGAATTATGTATGATGACTCCAATGTCTGCCGTATCACCAGGATCAAGCTGACCATCTAATTCACTAACAACTTCTACCCCTTCAAAAGAAAGAACAGGAGCAAATGCTGCCATATTTAAATTGTAATCCCAAAACTGACCACTTCCCCATACATTTGCAACCATTGAAAAAGAATAATCATCCGGAACCTGAGAAGCCACATTAAATGAAAAAACATTTTCCAATGTAATAGTTTCCTCTGGCATTAAATCTCCAAAAGCGCTCTGATCATCTATAAGAGTGATATATTCATCATTAATGGATAACGTTACGGTTATGCCTGAAGTAATTTCATTACCAACATTTTTCAGTGTCATGGAAATATTTACAGTTTCACCATACTCAATCACTTCATCACCATCAGATGATAAAAGCATAAATTCATCAACAACTACATAAGGACCATCAGCATTACCAACCTCTACTGAGCCAAAATAAGGCTGTTTATTCTGACCAGTAACAACAACTGAAGCTGTTCCAGCTACATTAAATGGAATAATTTCCATTTCAACATTTGACGAAGATCCCAT
>JAYZCM010000033.1:0-6584 GCA_036338305.1 Fidelibacterota bacterium
AATATATGTAACTATATTCACCTTCCTTTACAGGCTGGCTCAGATAGAATTTTAAAACGCATGAATCGCACATATGATCAGAAAGGTTTTTTAGATTTAGTTGATAAAATTAAATATTATTTACCACAATGCTCTATTTCAACTGATATAATAGTTGGTTTTCCAGGGGAGACTGATGCAGAATTTCAAGAAACTTTAAATGTAATGCGTCAAGTTAATTTTAATCATGCTTTTATGTTTAAATATTCATCTAGACCAGGCACAAAGGCAGCTGAATATTCAGATCAAATAACAGAAAAGACAAAGCAATTAAGGTTGGAAGAAGTTATATCTTTACAAAAGAAAACCACATTAAATATGAATGAAAAATTAATTAATAAAACTTTACCAATATTGATTGAAAAAGTTAGCAAAAAATCATCAAGTCAGTGGGCAGGAAGAACAGAAGGTAATGCTTGGGTTGTATTTGATAAAAATAATGAAAAAATAAAAGATATTGTGGATGTTGAAATAGTGGATGCTAAAGGTGTGACTCTTTTTGGAAATCGTGTTTTAAATAAGGATTGTGCATATGAAGTTAATTAAATATTTATTTTGGGTTTTACTTTTATTAGGTAGTTTGGTTTTTTTGGTACAATTAAATGAGTTGAATCAATTTGAAGGTAATATATTAACAATAAAAATCCCTTATTTATTAGATATTCCTGGATATGAAAATGGATTTAATGTATGGCTTGTTTTAGTTATGGTATTAACTGTCGGAGTTATTATTGGCTTCATATTAGGTTTTTTTCAAATTATTTCTCAAAAAAAAGAAATTTATTCATTGAAATTGAAGCTTAGGCAAATTAGAGTTGAATTGGATGGATTGCGTAATCAAAGCTTAGAGGATGATATTGAAATTTTTGATGAAACAAGCGATGAGAGCATATGATAGGCCTTATTTTATCATTATTAATTATTTTAGGCATAAGTGTTTTTATTATAGTATATGTTTTTAATTATAAGCCCAATCGTAAGGGGAAGGTTAAAGATCTGTATGCTGAAGGTTTAGATTTATTGGTGTCAGGTAAAAGAAAAGTTGCATATCAAAATTTTAAAGAGATAATTAATAAGGATTCAAATAACATAAAAGCATATTTACGTTTAGGTCAAGTATTACGTGAAAGTAATAATCCTAAACAAGCTTTGAAAATTCATCAAAGATTATTGCATCGTAAAAAACTTAATTTTCATGATACAATTGATTTACATAAAAATTTAGCTTTAGATTATTTTTTTGATGATAATTATCTAAAAGCGATTAAAGAACTAGAAATCATTATTAAAATGGATAAAATGAATGAATGGGCAATTAATTACCTTGTAAAAGTCCATTGCAAAATACAAGATTGGCATAATGCAAGTCAATATTTACAAAAATATCAAAAAATAATAAATACAGTAGATAATCATAAACTAGGTCTATATAAAATCCAAGAAGGACGTATTTTAATAAGAAAAGAAATGTTTTCTGAATCTAGAAAAAAATTTGAAGATGCATTGATGATTTGTAATGATTTGGCCGCTGCATATTATTTTATTGGCAATTCATATAGCGCTGAAAGTGAAGTTGCTTATCAAAAATCAATAGATCAGAAAAAAAATCTAAATTTAGAAGGAGATGATGTGGCGGGTAATGCATTGGATGATGCGAGTTTATTACTTGAAAAGGCAATTCCAATGTGGATTCGTTATGCAGACCTAAAGCCAAAGCAGGCATGGATGGTAATATATTTATTGAAAGATGCATTATTTGCTTTGGATCGTTATTCTGAGTTTGAAAATATTTTGAAACAAATAATAATAAATGATAAAAATAATATTGAAGTAATTGCAAGCCTTTCAGAGATTTTATCTCATCGTGGTGAAGATATGGAGGCATTAGAGCTCATAGAGTCAGCGATTGATCAGGCTCCAACATCATTGTTAATAAAATTGATGCATTTAAAACATCAGGCAAAAAAGGAGAAAGGTAGCAGTGAGTATATGCGTAGCTTAGATGATATTATTCATTTTCTTGTTAGAGATGAACGTTTCCAAATTTATAAAGATACTAATACAGACCCAGATATTCTATGGTTATATGAAACATCAGCAGATGACGTGAGTATTGAATCATGAAAATTATTTTATTAATCATGATATTTTTTAGTTCATTGTTTTCTCAGGAAAAGATTGATTTGTTGATTAATGATGTCCTTTCTGGAATAAAAGATAGTGCAAATTATTATTTACCTTTATTAGAAAGTCGTTATCCAAACAATTCAAAAATGTTATTTTTAAAAGGTTTACTAGAGCATGATGGAGAAAAAGCGATGAAAGTGTTTGTTGACCTTTATAATAATCATCCTACAAGTGAATATGGAGATGATGCTGTCATGAAAGTTTCTGAATACTATTATGCTTCAGGTTTATATATTAAATCTGCGGAATGGTTAAAAAAAATGCCATTATTCTATAGTCGTTCTGAGCATATAGAAAGAGCTTTGAAATTATTCATGAATTCATTGATAGTTTCAGGGAATAAAGATACAGCCATTTTTTATTCAAAAGTTTTTAAGAGACAATTTCCTCAGATAGATGTTGATGAAAAAATAAATTCATTATTAATTAATTATGATGATTTGAAATTAATAGAAGAGCATAATTTGCAAAAGCACGATCATGGCGATAAAAAGAGTAATTTTTTTAAAGCAAGAAAAATAAATAAGAATAAATTTTCATTACAATCTGGGGCATTTGGATCTAAAGAGAATGCTGAAAAACAAAGACTTCTTATTAATGGTGCTGGTTTTGATGCACGCATAGTTGACCTTAAAAGAAATGATAAAAGGTTATATATAGTTAGAATTGGCTATTTTGAATCAAAGGAAAATGCTGAAAAAGTTGCAAATAATATTAAATTAAAGTTGGATTTGTCAACGATAATAATTGATAATTAATTTAATCATTTAATAAAGGAGATAATGTGATATACCTATTATTTATTTGTAGTTTGTTTGGTCAAGAAATGAACATTGATAATTTTTCTTCAAATGATGGGACTACGGGTAGTATTGGTACAGTAACTATTAATAATGAGGTATATAATCAATTATCTCTTAGACCAGAAATTCCAATTGGAAAATTGGGCATTGGATTAGATGTTTATTTATATTTTAATGATGATGGAATGTATTGGGATAGTTGGGATTTTTCAAGTGGCTCTGCAGCATATAGAACTATTATTGATAAAATATATTATCTAAGGTGGGGGCAGCCTGAGGATGATTTATATTTTAGGGCTGGAGCATTAGAGTCTGTGACATTAGGACAAGGTATTTTGGTTAATAATTACTCTAATGTCATGGAATATCCTCAAGTAAGGCAAATTGGTTTAAATGTTAAAGCAAATTTTTCGAATCTTGGTTTTGAGTTGATTCATAGTAATTTCAAGGTTTCATCTCCAGGAGTTTTGGCTATGCGATCTTCATATAATATTTTTGGTATTTCATATGTGACAGATTTAGATCAAAATGCTGGTTTGCAAGATATTGATGGAGATAATTATCCAGATTATTATGATTTTTATCCTGATGATGAAACTCAATGGGATGATGAACAGAAATATTTAGATATTTATGAATCAATACATGGTAGCACAGATGGATTTCAAGCTTGGTATGAAAATAGTGGCCTTCAAAATACTTATGATCACACTGATAAAAATAAAGATGATATTTCTGCATTAGCATTTGATGTAACATATCCATTATCAAGTAAAATGATTTTATATTCACAATTTGCTCAATTGATAGGAAAAGTTTCTTACCCAAGCAAAGAAGAAGCTGAAAAACTTGGATGGGGTGCTGTACCAATTGGACTTAAGACAAAGTTAGGGCCAGTTAGTGTCATTGCAGAAATTAGAATCAATTCTGAAAGATTTATTTTTAATTATTGGGATAGAGCATATGATGTTAATCGCATAACATTAAATGAATCAGGTGAACCTCAAACTAAAGAAGCTTCTCTTTATAAATATGGTAAATTGTCTGGTTTTTATTCATACGCTAACATGGAATTAATGAATTTATTTACAATGGGACTAGGCTATCAAAGCATGTCAGGTGAAAAATGGGATGAGTCATTGGCAAAATATTCAGAAGATGAAAGTAATCAGACCTTTTTATCAACTATTACAATCAATCCTTCAATTATTCCAAAAGTAGGAAAAGCTGAAGCTTTTTATCAGCAAAGTAATGTTTCTAATCCCTTTAAGTTTTCACCTAACTCAAATACTATTTGGGGGTATGATTTAGGTGTTGAAGTTTCCCCAAGTGTCATGCTTGTTTATCAGGCACGTACAACTTATATCTCAGATTCTGAAAATCTTGGTGAATATATACCTCAGAAGTCTGTTCAAATAGAAACTCAATTTACATTTTAATTTGAAAGTATCTTCATCTGTAATTCGTCAACAGTTTTTAGATTTTTTTAAACAGAAAAATCATGAATTTATACGTAGTTCATCTGTAGTCCCATTGGAGGATCCAACTCTTTTGTTTACAAATGCAGGAATGAATCAATTTAAACCATATTTTTTAGATTTACAAAAGCCTAAGAAATTAAGAGCTGTAAATTCTCAAAAATGTATTAGAGTAAGTGGTAAGCATAATGATTTAGAGGAGGTTGGGGTTGATGACTATCATCATACGTTTTTTGAGATGCTTGGAAATTGGTCATTTGGAGATTATTATAAAGAAGATGCAATAAAATGGGCTTGGGAATTATTAACTGAAGTTTGGAAATTAGATAAGGATCGTCTATGGGTGACTATTTTTCAGGATGATGATGAATGTGGTGATATTTGGAAAAAAAATACAGACATTCAAGCTGATCGCATATTAAAGTTTGGCCATAAAGATAATTTTTGGGAAATGGGTTCAACTGGACCATGTGGGCCTTGTACTGAAATTCATTATTATACAGGTGAAAATATTGATTCACAAACTTCTAGTGGTGTTAATTCATTACCAGAATATAGAGAAATTTGGAATTTAGTTTTTATTCAGTTTAATAGAGATGATAAGGGGCAATTAACTGATTTACCTCAGAAACACGTAGATACGGGGATGGGGTTTGAACGTATTACTGCAATTATAAATAATAAATCTTCTAATTATGATACGGATCTTTTTATATCAATAATTGAAAAAATTGAAGAGCTGACAGGTAAAAAATATCAATTTAAAGACGGTGTGCCGCATAGAGTGATTGCTGACCATATTAGAATGTTAGTTTTTTCAATAGCAGATGGTGCCATGCCGAGTAATGAAGGTAGAGGCTATGTTTTAAGGAGAGTTTTAAGGAGGGCTGCCAGATTCGGTAGGATTTTGAAAATGCATGATCCTTTTATGTATGAATTGGTTGATTCAGTATGCCAAATAATGGGTGATGTTTTTATTGAAATTAAAAATAAGCAACAGCATATTGAAAAAGTAATTAAGTCTGAAGAATTATCGTTTAATGAAACATTAGATAGAGGGTTAGAAGTTTATGAGAAAATTACAAAAAATTTATCTAAAGGTGATGAGATCTCTGGTGAAAAAGCTTTTAAACTTTATGATACATATGGTTTTCCATTAGATCTTACTGAATTAATGGCTCGTGATGATGGCTTTACAATTAATAATGAAGAATTTAATTATTGCATGGATCAACAAAAAAAACGTGCAAAATCTTCTAATGATTTTTCGATAGTATCTGAAAATATTAATTGGAAGATAGTAGGTGATGCTTCAGCAACAGAATTTTTAGGCTATGATAATAATGTAACTTCATCTAAGCTTATAAAATATTATGAAAATAATGATCATATGGGATTAGTGTTAGATAAGACACCATTCTATGCAGAAGCTGGTGGTCAAATTTCTGATTCTGGGAAATTATTTTCAAAAAATATTATTTTTAGAGTTGATGATGTTAGAAAAAATGGAGATGATTTTATTCATATTGGCCAATTGGAACAGGGAAAGATTGATTCCATGAATAAAATTAATGCTGAAATTGATATAAAACGTCGTGATGCAATAAAAAGAAATCATACGGCAACTCATTTATTACATCAAGCATTAAAAGATGTATTAGGTAAGCATGTTGAACAAGCAGGCTCTATGGTTGGAGATCAATTTCTGCGGTTTGATCTTACTCATTATGAACAAATATCTGATGAGCAAATTATTAAAATTGAAAGTTTAGTTAACAAAGTAATATTAAATAATATAAAAGTTGAGACAGAAATTAAATCATTTAAGGATGCTCAAAAAGATGGTGCAATGAGCTTATTTGGTGAAAAATATGGTGAAATTGTTAGAGTTATAAATGTGTTGGGTTTTTCAAAAGAATTGTGTGGAGGAACGCATGTTGATAGAACTGGTGACATTGGTTTTTTTAAGATTTTATCTGAAACAGCTTTGGCATCAGGTGTTCGTAGGATTGTAGCTAAAACAGGTACAGCCATACATGACTTTACAATAGAACAAAATATTTTGATAAAAAAAATA
>JAYZCM010000034.1:0-5628 GCA_036338305.1 Fidelibacterota bacterium
ATGTTTCTATTTCAGACTCATTAGATTCTATTGAAGACTCAACATCAGGAAGAACCTCTGGAGAAACGTCATCAATAAAATACTGATTATTAGGGGGGGGGGATATACTCTCTTTACTAGTTAAAGGATAAGGGTTGGTTATTTTGGTTGTCATATTACTCATCCATATGATTCCTGCTAAAAAAACAAGTGCTACAGTTAAGATGATTTTTTCTTTCATGGGACTCCCTTTCATTTATATTGTCATTCTATATAAGATAAATGGCTGATAAGGTAAATTGTTCCATGTAATTTGTTTTGGCATAAAGTAAGATTTCTAATGTTATAATTTGATTAAATTTCAAAGTTATTCAATATAATTAATTCACATGATCGCATGAACTGGTTCCAAAAAGAAATACATATAAAATCAAAGCCCAGAGGATTTCATCTTATTACTCAAGAAGTATTAGACAATTTTCCTGAAATTAATACCATCCAAAAAGGAATTCTTCATGTTTTCATTAAACATACATCAGCATCACTTACAATCAATGAAAATGCTGATATTACTGTACGTTCGGATTTTGAAGCACATTTTAATGAAATGGTCCCCGAAGATCAATCTTATTATTGCCATGTTATGGAAGGTTCAGATGACATGCCCGCTCATTTAAAATCATCAATACTAGGCTCTAGCATTCAGATACCCATTACGAATGGATCTCTCAATTTAGGAGTTTGGCAAGGTCTCTATATTTGTGAACATAGGAATAACGGTAGTCAACGCAGACTAGTTCTTACGGCTTGGGGGAGCGACCATAAATAGAATAGTTATTCTTAATGGGACTCCATCCTTTATAATTCTGCCTAATTCATTGTAAATTATTAATCTTTTTGTGTTGCTGTTCAGGCATAAAAATAAAAAATATTTAAAATTTAAGGTTAACATAAAAAAATCATGCAAAATGAATACGAAAATACTTTTCAAGAAAAAGTAGATTCAGGTAATAAAATTGAAGCAAAAGATTGGATGCCAGATAAATATCGTAGTCATCTCATTCGACAAATATCTCAGCATGCGCATTCAGAAATCATTGGCATGCAACCAGAAGGGAATTGGATTACTCGAGCCCCGACCTTACGAGCAAAAAAGGTCCTCATTGCCAAAGTGCAAGATGAGGCAGGTCATGGTTTATATCTTTATAGTGCATGTGAAACTTTAGGCATTACTAGAGATGAACTGATTCAACAACTCCATAAGGGAAAAGCTAAGTACTCAAATATTTTTAATTATCCGACTTTAAGCTGGGCAGATATTGGCGCCATTGGTTGGTTAGTGGATGGAGCTGCGATTGTAAATCAACAGTCCCTTAGAGGGACATCCTATGGACCATATTCTCGAGCTATGATTCGTATATGTAGGGAAGAAAGCTTTCATCAACGCCAAGGATATGAAATCATATCTAAGATGTCAAATGGTACTTTGGCACAGCAAGAAATGGCCCAAGACGCACTTAATCGTTGGTGGTGGCCATCGCTAATGATGTTTGGACCACATGATTCAGACTCATCTCACATGTCCAATGCTGTTAAATGGAAAATAAAGCGACATAGCAATGATGAATTGCGCCAACTATTTATTGATCGTACAGTTAAACAAGCAGATTTGATTGGACTCAATATACCTGATCCAGATTTAAAATGGAATGAAAAGAAAAAACATTATGATTTTGGAAAAATTGATTGGGATGAATTTTGGAACGTAATAAATGGAAAGGGTTTTTGTAATAAAGAACGAATTAATAATCATATAAATGCACATAATGATGGTCAATGGGTAAAGGAAGCAGCATTAGTTTATGCCAAAAAAACAAAAAATGGAGGGTAATGTGAATAAAGATAATTTTCCGGTTTGGGAAGTTTTTATTCAACCTAAAACTGGAACACCTTTTCAGCATGCAGGTAATGTTCATGCAGTAGATAAGGAAATGGCAATGCAAAACGCTCGGGAATTATATACTCGTAGAATGGAAGGAACTTGTATTTGGGTAGTAAAGGCAAAAGATATTGTGTCATCAAATCCAGATGACCAAGAATCATTTTTTGATCCATCTGATGATAAAATCTATCGATATCCAACTTTTTTTAAAGTTTCAAAAAAAGTAAAAGATCTCTAAAAATGAAAAGTGCACTATTACAATATACTCTTACCCTGGCAGATGATTCTCTTATTATGGCTCAGCGATTATCTGAATGGGCATATAAAGCGCCATTTCTTGAAGAAGATATTGCCCTTAGTAATATTTCTCTTGATTTATTTGGCCGTGCAAACATGTTTCTGGATTATGCGGCTGAGATAAAAGGTAATAATACAATTGCAGATGATCTAGCTTTTAGACGAAATGAGCGAGAATATCGCAACCATCTCCTTTGTGAACAGCCCAATGGTCACTTTGGAGAAACCATTACTAGACAATTTTTATTTGATTCATTTTATATTTTATTTTTGAAAGAACTAGCTAAAAGTTCAGATGATCAATTAGCAGCCATTGCTTGCAAATCCCTAAAAGAAGTTACATATCATTTTCGCCATAGTAGTCAATGGGTTATTCGACTTGGAGATGGGACAGATGAAAGCCATAATAAAATAAATAACGCTTTAAACAAGCTATGGATTTTTACGGATGAATTATTTATGATGGATGATGTAGATCAAGAAATGTTAAAAAAGAAAATAGGTGTAGATCGATTGGCATTAAAAACAAATTGGAATAAAATGGTGGATGATGTTTTGAATGAAGCGACCCTAAATAAACCAGAAGGAGAATACATGTTGTCAGGAGGGAAAAAGGGGATTCATACGGAGCACTTAGGCCATCTTCTTTCAGAAATGCAATACCTTCAAAGGGCTTATCCAAATGCAAAATGGTAAATAAAATATTAGGAACTAATAAAATCTGGGAAATTTTGGAGATGATACCTGATCCTGAAATTCCAATTATTTCCATTGTTGATTTGGGAGTTGTACGAGGTGTTGAATACATGGAAAATCAACTAATCATTACTGTTACGCCCACTTATTCAGGGTGCCCTGCCATGGATTTTATTAAAGAAGAGATTGTTCGAATTTTAGAAATGGAAGGATGCAAGGATTTTCAATTAAATACAGTTCTTTCTCCTCCATGGACCACGGAATGGATAGATAAAAAGGCTCGAAGAAAAATAAAAAATGCTGGAATTGCTCCACCTGAAAAAGATGTAGCTTGTCCACAATGCAATTCCCATGATGTAGATATCATTAGTGAGTTTGGATCAACAGCCTGTAAGGCCATGTATAAATGCGTAGATTGTTTAGAACCTTTTGAATATTTTAAATGCATATAGATCATGATACTTTTTGAACAAAAAAAATCGATTGCAATAATTACCCTAAATAGACCAAAAGCTTATAATTCATTTGTTCGTGAAATGGCATTAGAATTACAATCTAAATTGGAAATTTGTAAAACGGATAATGATATACGCTGTATTGTTATAACTGGTTCAGGGAAAGCATTTTGTGCAGGACAGGATCTTAACGAAGCTATTGACCCTAAAAAATCTAACATTGAGGAAATTGTTAATCACCATTATAATCCCATCATAAAAAAAATTCGTAAAATGGAAAAGCCTATCATTGCAGCTGTTAATGGTGTAGCAGCAGGTGCAGGTGCAAATTTGGCATTAGCATGTGATATTGTTGTAGCGGCAAATTCAGCAAGTTTTATACAAGCTTTTAGTAAAATTGGTCTCATACCAGATAGTGGAGGGACTTTTTTCCTTCCAAGATTAATTGGTCTTCCAAAAGCAACTGCCATTATGATGACAGGAGAAAAGGTGACAGCAGATAATGCTGAAAAAATGGGCATGATTTACAAAGTATTTAAAGATTCAGATTTTATAAATCAAGTTATGAATTTGGCCGAGACAATTGCGAGCATGCCTACAAAAGGTTTGGGATATACTAAACGATTACTAAATGAGTCATTTACAAATGATTTATCTGCTCAGTTAGAAGCGGAGGGGAAAATGCAGGTTATTGCATCAGAAACAGAAGATCATAAAGAAGGTATTTTGGCGTTCATAGAAAAACGCTTGCCTAGATTTAAAGGTAAATGAATCAAAATATATCAGTCATTGGTGCCGGGACAATGGGAACGGGGATTGCCCAAGTAGCATCAACTTATGGATGCTCAGTTAATCTTATAGATAATGTCCCTGAAGTCCTTAATCGTTCAAAATCCAATCTTCAATCAATTTTGAATAGATTAGTAGAAAAGGGTAAAATCAGCAAAACCGATTCAGTTAATGTTTCCTCCCAAATAAAAT
This sequence comes from Fidelibacterota bacterium, assembly GCA_036338305.1. Classification (GTDB taxonomy): domain Bacteria; phylum Fidelibacterota; class Marinisomatia; order SCGC-AAA003-L08; family D37C17; genus JAYZCM01. The sequence goes on from JAYZCM010000034.1 coordinate 4,351, forward strand.
GGTCTAATAAAATAGAGGATGTCCTGGATAGCAAATTAGTTATTGAAGCGGTAATAGAAAACATGGAATTAAAGCAGCAAATATTTGCTAAGATTGAGTCCCTGGTTTCAAATGCTTGTATTATGGCCACAAATACCTCTTCATTATCTGTAACTGAAATTGCCTCTATATGTTCTAATCCATCTAGAGTTTTAGGGATACATTTTTTTAACCCTGCACCTATCATGAAATTAGTAGAAGTCATTCCTACGGATAAAACAGATCCTATTCTAATTGATGATATCAAACTAACTTTGAAAGGTTGGGATAAAACGGTAGTAATGGCAAAGGACACTCCTGGGTTCATTGTAAATCGCATAGCTCGGCCATTTTATGTTGAAGCTTTAAAAATTTATGATGAAGGCATTGCAGATTTTGCTACCATAGATTGGGCAATGAAAAAATTTGGTAGATTTAGAATGGGCCCATTTGAACTTATGGATTATATTGGGAATGATGTGAATTATAATGCCACTGAATCAGTTTATATTGGATCGAATTATAATCCCCGATATAAACCCTCTGCTATTCAAAAAGAAAAGGTGGACAATGGATTCCTTGGACGAAAATCAGGGAAGGGATTTTATGATTATTCAGATGATGCCAAAACTCAAAAACCAAAAAATGATGAAGAATTAGGAAAGCAAATTTTCAAGCGTATTTTAGTCGTTCTTATTAATGAAGCAGCTGATGCCTTAAATTCTTCCATTGCCTCACGGGATGATATTGATATAGCTATGACTACAGGTGTAAACTATCCCAAGGGGTTGTTAAAATGGGCTGATGAAATGGGCATTGAATCAGTATGCAACCAATTATTAAATATCCAATCTAATTTTGGTGAAGATCAATATGAGCCCAGTTCACTTTTAATTAAAATGGCTAAAGAAAATTCTAATTTTTACGCATGAGCACCTCCATGAAAATAGTAGATAAAATGTTTGATCAAGATGCATTCAGTCAATGGCTTGGAATTGAAATTGTAGATTTGTCTAAAGGATATTGTAAGCTTAAAATGAAAGTAAGAGGAGAAATGTTGAATGGTTTTCATATTGCTCATGGGGGTATTGCCTATTCTCTGGCGGATAGCGCCTTGGCATTTGCATCAAATTCAAATGGAAAAAAGTCTCTTTCAGTAGAAACTTCCATTTCACATGCTGTAGCCATAAAAGAAGGTGATGATCTCATTGCAACTACGGAAGAATTATCATTTTCAGATAAAATTGGTGTATATAATGT
>JAYZCM010000035.1:0-23799 GCA_036338305.1 Fidelibacterota bacterium
GAAGAATATGAATTAGCTGCAAAATTACGTGATAGAATTAAGCAGTTAGAGAAAAAATCAATTACTTGATATTGATTTAAGTGCTCTTTGAGCACTATCTTGTTCTGCAGATTTTATTGTTGTACCAATTCCTTGCCAATAGTCATTATTAATAGATACTTTAACTGTAAATGTTTTTTCATGCTCTGGACCATGGCTTTCAATTATTTCAAAAACAGGTGATGGAAGATTTTTATTATGACAAAGTTCAATTAGCTGTCCTTTATAATTGGTATTTTCATTAGATAATTTTTCAGCTAAACATAATGTCCTATGTATAAATTTTTCAGCATTTCCATATCCTCCATCAAGATAAATTGCGCCAACTATTGATTCATATATATCTGCAGATATGTTATCAGATACTTTTTTATCATTAAGATTAACACCTGAGTCAATATTTACTATGTCAATAATATTTAATTTTTTACCTAACATGGCTAGAAAGTCTCTATTTACTAATGCAGCACGTTTTTTTGTTAATGATCCTTCATTAGAATTTGCATATTTAATGTATAGCCAGTGAGAAACTACATGGTCAATGATGGCATCACCTAAAAATTCTAATCGTTCATAGTTGTCATTGTTACAATTTTTAAATGAACGATGAGTTAACGCCTTATTAAGTAAAGATAAATTTATAAATTGATATTTGATTCTTTGTTCAAATTCTTTGATTTTTTTTGGTTTATAAATAAAAAAATTAAGAATTTTTTGAAATAAAATCAAATTGTATGAGATTTGAAAATTAAAACACCATTATGTCCACCAAATCCAAAAGTATTTGACATTGCATAATCAATTTTTTTCTTTATTGCTTTATTTGGGGTATAGTTTAAATCACAATCATTATCTGGTGTGTTATAATTAATTGTTGGAGGTACGAAGTTGTTTTTTATGGATAATATTGAGGCAACAGATTCAATTCCGCCTGCAGCACCAAGGAGATGTCCTGTCATGGATTTTGTTGAACTTATATTTAACTTATAACTATGTTCTCCAAATACTTTTTTAATGGCCTCTGTTTCTATTTTATCATTGTATGGAGTAGACGTTCCATGTGCATTAATATAATCTATATCTGTTGGTAGGCAATTCGCATTTTTAATAGCTTTTTTCATTGCTCGAATTGCCCCATTTCCATCAGGAGATGGTGATGTTAAGTGATATGCATCTGCAGTAGCACCGTAACCGCAAATTTCAGCTAAGATATTCACATTTCTTTTTTTAGCATGCTCTTTTTCTTCAAGTATTAGAATGCCTGCACCTTCACCCATTACAAAACCATCTCTGTTTGCATCAAAAGGTCTATTTGCACTTTCTGGATCTTTATTTTTTGTTAGTGCTTTCATATTAGAAAAACCTGCAATGGCTGTTGGTGAAATGGTTGCATCAGATCCACCAGTAACAATTACATCTGCATCACCATTGCTTATCATTCTAAAGGCATCTCCAATGGCATGGGTAGCAGTTGCACATGCTGAAACTACACAGTAATTAGGTCCTTGAAAACCATATTTTATTGAAACATGTCCAGAGGCAATGTCAGATATTATTGAAGGTATGAAAAATGGACTAACTCTTCTTGGATTTTCCATTAATTTTTCATGTTGTTCTTCAAATGTTTTGATTCCACCAATTCCAGAACCAATAATTACTCCAACATTTTCTTTATTAATTGAATCATTATTGAGTTTAGATTGCTTAATTGCTTCATCACTAGCAATAATTGCCATAGCTGAGAATCTATCCATTCTTAGAAGTTGTTTTTTTTCTATATAATCTTCCAAATCTATTTTTACTTCTCCTGCAATATGGACGCTGTGATTTGATGTGTCAAATTGTGTAATTAAATCAATCCCATTTGTACTATTTTTTAAATTAGAATAAAACTCGGAAACGGAATTTCCAATGGGTGACAAAATTCCCATTCCAGTTATTACTACTTTTCTATTCATTATTAACTATATAATATGAAATAAAATTAATTTAATTTATTTGAAATATAGTCTACTGCTTGACCAACTGAACGAAGTGTTTCTGCATCTTCATCGGGAATTTCAATATTGAAATCTTCTTCAAATTGCATGATTAGTTCAACTGTATCTAATGAATCAGCACCTAAATCATCAATAAAATTGGCTTCCATGGTGATTTTACTATCTTCAACACCTAATTTATCAATAATTATTTCTTTTATTTTATCATAATGTTCAGACATTTTATCTCCTTTTAGTTATATCATTACCATTCCACCATCAACGTTGAAAGTTTGCCCTGTAATGTAGTTAGCATCATCTGATATCAAAAAACATACAAGATTAGCTACATCATTTACTGTTCCAAAACGATTTAGTGGGATAGATTGTTTTAAATTAGTTTTTATTTTGGGATCTAGTTTTTCTGTCATTTCAGTTTCTATATATCCAGGCGCAACCGCATTAATTGTAATATTACGAGAGCCTAATTCTTTTGCGATAGATTTAGTTAAGCCTAAAATGCCAGCTTTAGCAGATGAGTAATTTCCTTGGCCAGAGTTTCCAATTAACCCAATGACTGAAGTTATATTTATAATTTTACCATATTTTTTTTTCATCATTTGTTTGGATACTGCTTTAATTCCATTAAAACAACCTTTAAGATTTACATCTATTACAGTTTGCCATTCTTTTTCAGTCATTCGCATAATTATATTGTCTTTAGTGACTCCTGCATTATTAACTAGAATGTGAATATCATTCCATTTTTCCATTGTTAAAGAAACAATTTCATTAAATGAATCAAGATTAGAGACGTCTCCTACTAAACTTTGCGCTTGCCCTCCAGAATCAAGGATTTTATTTTTAACTTTATCTAATTCTAGTTGATTTCTAGCTACAAGCGAAATATTTGCGCCACATGATGCTAAATGTAGTGCAATTGCTTTGCCTATGCCTTTAGATGCACCTGTAATGATTGCTGTTTTTCCTGATAGATTACAACATTGCATATGTATGTAAATCCTCTATCTTTCCATGGTTTTTAGTATGAATTTGCTTGTTGATTCTACGGTTTAAACCTGATAAAACTTTCCCGGGTCCAATTTCATGGAAATCAGATATTTTGTTTTGTACCATTAAATTTATTGTTTGATGCCATAAAACTGGATTTTCTAATTGATTGATTAGATTTTTCTTAATGTTAGTAATGTTTGTTTCTGGTTTTGCATTAAAATTTTGATAAATGGGAATTTTAGATGTTTTAAATTTCACAAGATCTATTATGTCTATTAGAGGTTTTCTGGCAGATTGCATTAAAGGTGAATGAAATGCACCAGAAACATTCAATTTTATTATTCTTTTAAGTCCCATTTTTTTACCTAGAGTGATGGCTTGATCTATCGCAGAATTTTCCCCTGAAATTACAGTTTGCCCCGGGGCATTTTGATTCGCAGGTACTATAAGTGTATTTTGATTACAGATTTCTTGAATTTGATCTTCATTTGCTCCAATAATTGCAGCCATGGAGCCTGGATGCTTAGTACCCGCATTTTCCATAGCATTAGAACGAACTTTAATAATTGACAAAGCTTCTTCAAAATTTAATATTTCAGCAGATACCAATGCTGTAATTTCACCTAAGCTGTGTCCAGCAACAGCATCTGGTTTTAAATTATTCATTTTTAATAAATCATTAATTATTATAGAATGAATAAATATTGCAGGCTGTGCATATTTTGTTAAAGTTAATTTATTCTCAGGACCATTAAATAATATTTTTGATATGTCATAATTCAAGATGTCACTAGCTTGATTCAATCTATGTTTAGCATGGTGAAATTCATGGTAGAAATCGTGACACATGCCCACATATTGAGATCCTTGGCCCGGAAAGATAAATGCTTTTAACATTAAGATGATCCCCATTTCAAGTAGGTTGCACCCCAGGAGAAGCCCGCACCAAACGTTGATAAAATTACATTATCCCCTTTGTTTAATAGCTGTTTTTCTTGTGCTTCAGCTATGCATATTGGAATTGTAGCTGAAGTTGTATTAGCATATTTATTTATGTTAATCATAATTTGTGATTTTTTTAGCCCCATTTTTTTTGCAGCAGCATCAATTATTCTTTTATTTGCTTGATGGGGAATAAATAAATTTATGTCTTCATTAGAAAGATTGTTACGTTTTGCTACTTGAAGAGATATGTTCGCCATTTCATTCACTGCTTTTTTATAAACAGTTTTTCCATCCTGATGAACATAATGTAGCCTTTTTTTAATTGTTTCTTCACTAGCAGGCAACAGACTGCCACCTGCTGGCATATTTAAAAATTCACCTCCAGATCCATCAAGTTTAAGCTTTGAATCGAGTATTCCATATTTTTTTGATGGTTCGAGCAATATTGCTCCAGCCCCATCTCCAAAAAGAATGCATGTATTTCTATCTGTAAAATCAAGAATGGAACTCATTGTATCAACTCCAACAACAATAACTTTTTTGCATTGGCCAGATGAAATTAATGCAGAGCCTGATTGAAGAGCAAATAAAAAACCAGAGCAAGCAGCTGATAGGTCATAACCCCATGCATTTGTTGCATTTATATTTTTTTGAACTATTGCTGCAGTTGCAGGAAACATCATATCTGGAGTAATAGTTGCTATAATAATGGCATCGATTTCTTTTGCTGAAACATTATATTTATTCATTAAATCCAAAACAGCATTAGTAGACATTTCAGCAGAAGCTTGTCCTTTTTTTACAATGCGTCTTTCACAAATACCAGTTCTTGCTTGAATCCATTCATCACTTGTATCTACAAGTTTTTCTAACTCAATATTTGTAATGACTCTTTCTGGTAGATACTTGCCAGTACCAGTTATATTTGCTTTATATTCAGTTTGCTTCATTTCTCAGACCATAATATCATTTGAAAAAACTGTATGTTTTTTTAAAGATTTAGAAATATTAATTATTAAATTTTCTTTAACGGCAGTTTCTGCTGCAATAAGTGAATTTTTGATGCCTCTAGCTGTACTAGAACCATGACATTTCATTACGATTCCATTTATGCCTAATAAAGGTGTTGCTCCATACTCTTCTGGATCTAAGCTGTTTTGTATTTCTTTTAATATAGATAAGAACTCTGATGATAAATTTGAATCATTAGTATGAGTATGGTAAATATCTTGAATCCAATTGAGTAAATGTGCGATTACACCTTCAGTAAGCTTTAATACGATATTACCTGTAAAACCATCACATATTATTACATCAGCATCATTTTCTAATAAATATCTTGATTCAATGTTTCCAATAAAATTTTTAATATGCTCTTCTAGTAGTAAATATGTGGATGTTGTGAGATCATTTCCTTTATTTTTTTCTTCCCCTATGTTAAGAAGTGCAACTTTAGGCTCTTTTCTACCTTCCAAATGTTCCATATATGCAGTTGCCATTAGTGCAAATTGTATTAGATGTTGAGGTTTTGAGTTTGCATTCGCACCAGCATCACATAAAATAAAATTACTTTTTTTAGTTGGGATCAGTGGTGCTAAAGCAGGCCTTTTTACTCCAGGGATTTTGCCAATTAAAAAAAGAGAAGTAGTAAGTAAGGCTCCTGTATTACCTGCGCTAACAATTGCATCTGCTATTCCATCTTTTACTAATTTGATAGATTTTACAAGTGAAGAGTTTGGTTGATCTTTAAAAATTCTAGATGACCTTGCATTCATTTCAACATTTTCATTTGTATGTATTATGCTAATTCTAGAAGAAATATTGGGTGCATTTATTAATTGAGATTCTATTACTTCTTTATTGCCAACAAGAATCAATTCATTATTATTATCCTGTAAATAATTTATTGCACCTTCTATGTTTGCCATTGGGGCATTGTCACCACCTAAGACATCTAGGGCTATTTTCATAAATTAAAAGGCTTATTTAGCCTGTGTTGATATAATTGGACGGCCTTTGTAATATCCGCATTTAGGACAGGTTCTATAGGGTAGTTTGGGTTCGGTACATTGGGGACATACACCTACTTGAGGCGTAGCGCAATTCCAATTTGTTCTACGTTTTCTTCCTCTAGCTTTTGATTGTTTTCGTTTTGGTACTGCCATTATTAAAATATCCTGTTCAATAGATTAGTGTAATTTTATAAATCCATTATAGCTATAAAATTTATGGTTTAATTAGTTCTTTTACCAAGAAAAACTACTATTTTTTTGAAACAATATTCAGCCAAACATTTATTCCTGTTAATGATTCTATTTGTTTTTTTATAGCTATGGCTTCGTTTTTATTTGAAAAATTTCCCACTCTAACTCTATACCACAACTCATCTTTTTCTTTTAAAAAATATCGTTCTGTATATGCATCAAAACCTATTGAGATCAACTCCAATTGATGCTTTCTAGCTTCTTCTAATGTTGGCCAGGCTGATATTTGAAGAATGTGTTCAGTGTTTGATTTAAAATTGCTTGTGTTTTTTTTATTTGAATTCTTTTTTGATAATCGTTCTTTTTTCTTTTTTGGTTTCTTTTTTGATTTCTTTTTTGGTTTTTTATTAGATATAGGTAAGTCTTTTTTTATTTCTTCATTTATTGTAATGTCTTTTTTAGATATATTTTTAGTTTCTGTACCTTTTAATTCGGTTATGACGACTTCGCTAGTTTCAGGTATGGCTATATATAAAAAGGTATGTTGTTCTACAATTTCTTCAGAAATATCCTCAATTGATAGACTTACTTCATAATTTCCAATAATTTTTGGCGTAAAGATCAACATGTCTTTCTTTAGATCAAAAATCACTTTTTCATCATTTGGCCCTATTGGAGCTTGCCATTTGAAAGTATAATTTTCAGCTATGTCATGATAATTTTCAGAAAAGACTTTTACAGTTTTATTGACAACTATTTCTTGCCTTTTAGGATCAGCATTACAACCTAAAATTATAATTAGTAAAGTAGTAAGAATGTGTTGTTTCATAAAAATTAAACTTATTAATTAGATATAAGTTCAGACTCTGTAAAGAAAAATCCTATTTCTTTTTTTGCATTTTCATCAGAATCTGAACCATGTACAGCATTCTCACCAAGGCTGGTAGCGTAATCAAATCGTATGGTTCCTTCATCTGCGTCTTCTGGATTGGTTGCTCCTATGGTTTTTCTCCATGAAATTACGGCATTCTCTTTTTCAAGAGCCAAAACCATGGATTGTCCTGATGACATGAATTGAGTTAATTCATCAAAAAAAGGCTTTTCTTTGTGAATTTCATAAAAACCTTGAGCTTGGATTAAAGACATTTTTATTAATTTAGCACTAAGAATTTTAAAGTTAGCTGAAATAATTCTATCATATATTTTTCCAGTATATCCATTTTTTACGGCATCAGGTTTAATTATTGCAAATGTACGATTAGACATAAATTCCCTCTCTAATTAATTGTTAATTTTTTTAGCATTGCTGTGCCAATTTCTGCAGGGCTTTCACATACTATGATTCCTGCATCTTTTAAAACATTCATTTTATCAATAGCAGTTCCTTTTCCACCTGAAACGATTGCGCCAGCATGCCCCATTCTTCTTCCAGGAGGCGCAGTTTGTCCTGCTATGAAAGATACTACTATTTTATCAAAATTATTATTTTTAATCCAATATGCAGCTTCTTCTTCAGCATTTCCACCTATTTCTCCTATCATTACGATACCTTTTGTATGTTCATCATCTTTAAATAATTTTAGTAGATCAATAAAATTTGTGCCAATTATTGGATCCCCTCCAATGCCTATGCATGTAGATTGACCTAAGCCATTGATAGTTAATTGATGAACTGCTTCATAAGTAAGTGTGCCAGATCTAGAAATTACACCTATATTCCCTTTAGGTTTATGAATGAAACCTGGCATGATGCCAATTTTACATTCACCAGGAGTTATGATTCCAGGGCAATTAGGGCCAATCATTTTAGTATTAGAATTTTTTAATGCATTTTTTACTTCAACCATGTCAATTGTTGGAATACCCTCAGTAATACATATGATTAGATCAATATTGGCATCAATGGCTTCTAAGCATGCATCTGCAGCAACTGTTGGTGGAACAAAAATTACTGATGTATTGGCATTAGTATTTAGAATGGCTTCTTGAACAGTATTGAAAATCGGAATATTATTTTCATCTTTAATTCCCCCTTTCCCAGGGGTTACACCTGCTACAATATTTGTTCCATATTGAAGCATTTGTTGGGTGTGAAATTTTCCTTCTTTACCGGTAATTCCTTGTACTATTAATTTTGTATTATCATTTACAAGAATACTCATTATTTCTCTCCTTTTGTAGCTTTTACAGCTAGCTTTGCTGCGTCATTTAAGCTTTCAGCTACAATAAAATCAAATTTAGCCTTTTTTAACAATTCACTGGCAGATTTTGCATTTGTCCCCTCAAGTCTAATGATTATGGGGATATCAATTTCAATTTGTTCTAATGCATCAATTACTCCTTGAGCAACTCTATCACAGCGTACTATACCTCCAAAAATATTAATGAGAATGCTTTTTACGTTTTCGTCAGAAAGAATAATTTTAAAACCATGTGAAACAGTTGTGGAATTAGCTATGCCTCCTACATCTAAAAAATTTGCAGGTTCACCACCATGAAGTTTTATTATATCCATTGTACCCATTGCTAAGCCTGCCCCATTCACCATGCATCCTACATTGCCATCCAGTTTAATATAATTTAAATTATAGGAATCAGCTTTTACTTCTAATGGTTCTTCTTCAGATAAATCTCTCATTTCTTTAATATTCTTTTGTCTATATAGTGCATTGTCATCAAAATTTATCTTTGAATCTAATGCAATCACATCATCTGACTTAGTAATTACAAGAGGATTTATTTCAATTAAAGAACAATCATTTTGTTTAAAAACTTTCCAAAGAGAAAGAAATACATTGATTGCATGTTTTATTTGCATGCCATTCAATCCTAAAGAGAAAGCCAGTTTACGTGCTTGATATGCTTTTAAATTTGATCCTGGATTGATCCATTCTTTAATTATTTTATCAGGTTTTTTTTCTGCAACTTTTTCTATTTCCATGCCACCTTCTGTTGAAACCATAAAGACATATTGTTCTTTACTTCTATCTAATACTATTCCTGCATATAACTCTTGCTTGATGTCGGAAGCTTCTTCTATTAGAATGCAATTGACTTTTTGACCTTCTGGAGATGTTTGATGAGTTATGAGATTCATACCAATAATTTCATTAGCATATGTTTTAACTTCTTGAACATTATTAGCTAGTTTGACACCACCACCTTTTCCTCTACCTCCTGCATGGATTTGAGCTTTTAAAACAACTTTATTAGAATTCAGTTTATCATAAGCATCAATAGCTTCATTAGTACTAAACGCTACATAGCCTTCTGGTGTTGGAACTCCTGCTTTTTTAAATAATTCTTTACCTTGATATTCATGTATTTTCATATAAAACCTTAATTAATCTTTTATTATTCTTGTACCAGCTTTATTATGTATTGCATTTTCTATATTGTGGATTGATGTTATTATGACTTCTTTTCCATGATGATTTAAAAAATACAATGCAGCTTTTATTTTAGGCTCCATACTGCCACGCCAAAAGTGTCCATCTTTAAGCCAATTCTGAACGTCAGAAGCAGGCGCATCATAAATAATTTCTTCTGAATCTGTTTTGAAATTTAAATAGATATTATCTACATCAGTAATAATAAATAGTTCTTGAGCTTTAATTATTCGTCCTAATAATGCAGCAGTCATATCCTTGTCAATAACACCATCTAGGCCTGTTAATGTTCCATCATTTAAATTATATGCAGGAATTCCGCCGCCACCACCAGCTATTACAATTGTTCCAAAGTCTACTAAATGTTTAATGGATTTGCCATTAAAAATATATTTTGGTGTTGGTGAAGGTACGACTCTTCTCCATATTCCAGGCTCTTGTTCTTTCATTGTCCATTTATTATTACTTATGAGTGATTGTGCTTGTTCATTTGAATATCCTTGACCAATAAATTTAGACGGTGCATTTATTGCAGGATCATTTTTATCAACTTTCATTTGAGATATGAATGAAACAACTTCACGCTTAGTATTTTCATTATATAATGCATTTTGTAATGATTGCTGGATCATGTATCCCATTGCCCCTTGTGTATTTGCTACAAGTACACCTAAGGGTAGAGAGGGTATTTTTGTTGAAGAAATTTCATTTCTCAAAAGTTCTGCGCCAACTTGAGGGCCATTTCCATGTGTAATACAAATATTATAATCATTCCGAACAAAATGCATTAGTGATTTTAAACTTTGTTTTGTATGCTTAAATTGGTTTTCAATAGTCCCTGCATCTGATTTTGGAGATAATGCATTTCCTCCTAAAGCTACCATGATGGTTTTCTTAACCATTATTTTTTGCTCTACTTAATGGAAGTGTTAAGCATCTTGCGCCACCTCTTCCACGAGAAAGTTCCGAGCTGGGAATTGAGATCATTAATTTTGACTGTTTGTTTAATGATTTTTGCATTAAAAATTTTTTTGCATCAATACATTCATAGCCTGCATTTTGCAGTTCAATTATAGTATTGAAATTACAATCATAACCTATTATTATTCCTGGCGAAAGAGTGAAATAGTTTGCGCCATCTGTCCATTGCTCTCTTACTTGATTAAGCCGATCATTGCCTCCACATTGAATTGGATGTAATTGAATGTTGCAATCTTGTAAAACTTTAAGAAGATTTTCTTTACTGGTTTTACAATTATTTAGTTTTTCCCCTTTTGAAATACAATAAATAGTTAAAATATTTTGATCATTTGGATTATCTGAAAAAAATGGAGGAAAAACAACTGCTTCGTGATTGTTAATCCTATTGAATATAGTATCCAAATGCATTATTGATCGATGTTTAGGTAAATCTATTGCATAAATATTTTTAAATCCTTCATTGAAAAATAATGGAAGTATTGCGTTGATAGCTTGATCGGTAGTACGCTCACTCATGCCTATGCATACTGTTTCTTCATTTAATATGATAATGTCTCCTCCTTCTATAGATAAGGTGGGATGTTTTTCATTAAAATCATATGTCTTGATGTCAGTGAAAATTTCATGATATAGAAAAACATGTTTTGCAATTATGTTTTCTCTATTTCTAACTTTTCTGCGTCCCCATGTTAATAGAATTGTTTTACCAATTACGGATGCAATATCTCTTGAAAAAATTAAATTTGGGATAGGGTGTTTGAAATAAATTTCTTTTTTATTATTAGGATTGCAACCTGTTAATAAAATTAATAATATTTCATTATTTTCCATGGAAAATAAATTTAACATCTTAGCTTTTGATATATTAGTTCCATAAGTTTTATTTTCAAAATTGAGGCATTCTATTAATAATGATTTTTTTAGTTCTTTATCATTTAATATGTCTAATACTAAATCGGTAAATTCAATACAATTGTTGTTTCCCGTTATTTTTTTAATGACTTGTGAAAGTAAATCATGCTCTTCCATTGCTTTTTGAGGATTTATTAAATCATCAAATAGTAAATAGTCTGGATTGTTAATTAGTTTATTATTACCAGGTATCCATTCATTTAAATTGTTTGGATTAATAAAAAAATGTTCTTCACCTGGCTTATGAAGAATGACAGATTTCAATGGGGCTATTTCAGAATAAATTTCAACTTGCATTTATTTAGTCTTTTTGCATGAAAGGATATTCGTATGATTTTGGTGGAGAAAAATTTTCCTTTATTGTTCTTATGGAAATCCATCTTAATAAATTCATTGTTGAACCTGCTTTGTCATTAGTGCCGGAGGCTCTCCCTCCTCCGAAAGGTTGCTGTCCAACTACTGCTCCTGTGGGTTTGTCATTTATATAAAAATTCCCTGCAGAATGCCTGAGGAATTTTGTTCCACTATTAATGGCATCTTTATTTTCTGAGAAAATTGCACCTGTTAAGCCATATGGAGATGTTTGATTAACAATAGCGCATATTTCCTCCCATGATTCATCATAAGTATAAATTGAAAGAACGGGCCCGAAAATTTCTTCTTCCATGGTTTTAAATTTTGGATTTGTTGTTAATATTGAAGTTGGCTCAATAAAATAGCCAATTGCATTATTATGGTTTCCTCCAGATATGATTTTTGCTTCGCTTGAATTTTGGGCATGTTTAATATAATTTGAAATGTTATTAAATGAATTTTCATCAATTACTGCATTCATGAAATTTTCAAAATCATTTACATCACCCATTTTAATTGAATTGACAGAATCTAAATAAAATTCTTCAACTTTTTCCCAAATGCTTTTTGGAATATAACATCTAGATGCAGCTGAACATTTTTGTCCTTGATATTCAAAGGCTCCTCTAAGCATGGCAGTTCCTAAGGCTTCTATATTACTAGATTCATGAGCTAGGATAAAATCCTTACCACCAGTTTCACCAACAATTCTAGGATAAGAATTGTATGTATTTATATTATCCCCTATTGTTTTCCACATATTTTGAAATACTTCAGTTGATCCTGTAAAATGTATTCCTGACAAATTTGGATTTTTCATTACAATATTTCCGATTTGTCTTCCAGAGCCAGGTATGAAATTAATCACGCCATCTGGCAAGCCAGCTTCTTCTAAGAGTTTCATTATGAAATAAGATGAATATACTGAGGTTGAAGCAGGTTTCCATAGTGCTACATTTCCCATTATGGCGGGTGCCGTAGGCAAGTTGCCTGCAATGGAAGTAAAATTGAATGGTGAAACAGCAAATATAAAACCTTCTAGAGGACGGTATTCTAAATGATTATGCATTCCCTCTGGAGATATTAAAGGCTGTTCATTATGTATTTGTTCAGCAAATTGAGCATTAAAATTGAAAAAATCAATAAGTTCACAAGCAGCATCAATTTCTGCTTGAAATACATTTTTACTTTGATTTAGCATTGTTGCTGCATTTATTGTGTCTCTCCAAGGGCCAGCTAATAATTTTGCAGCTCTTTTAAAAACCTTTATTCTTTCTTGAAGTGATGTTTGAGACCAATTTTCCCATGCGTTTAATGAGTTCTTAATAGCTAAGTCAATTTCTTTTTCTCTAGCCATATGAAATTTTGCTAAAACATGATCATGTTGGTGTGGTTTTATGCAGGTTCCTAGGTTTCCAGTTCTAAATTCTTTTCCACCAATAATTATTGGAATGTCATATAGCTCATTTTCCATTTCGTTTAATTTTTTTTTCAAACTAATTCTCTCAGGAGATCCTAATGAATAGTTTTTTATTGGTTCATTGATTGCTAAAGTAACATCATTATTCATGTTGTTTGTTTTTCCATTTTATTGATGATAATTAATTTGAATTATAGCTTATAAATCTAAGTATCTAACAAATTGGATAACAAGAAGAATGCATATCATTTTTAGTTGTATGAATATAATATTTCTCATTAATCTATTAGTATGAAAATAAATAGAAATGAACAATGCCCATGTGGTAGTGGAAAAAAATTTAAGAATTGTTGTCAACAAAAAAAATTTCAAGATGATGGTGATGGAAAGTATTTGAGGTGGATTATCTCTGGTGGTGTTGGATTTTTTTTGGCTTTAACATTATGGGGTGTCTTTCAATTTTTTACTAGTGAACACCCTGAAATGGAAGCTTATAAGTGTGATAATCCTCAATGTAATCAAATACATTATCGTCAAGTTACAGATCCCAAGTAATTTCATTTAATACTTTTTAACTTTAAAATAATTACAGATTCTAACCATAATTAGATTTAATGGAAGTAATAAATAACAGAATAACAATAAAATATTTTTTTATTTTGGTTATCATTTCATCTTTTTCATTTTCCATTGAAAAAATGAATATTGATTCGGTGATTGAATATGCTTTGAAAAATAGTACTGCAATGAAAATTGCAATTAAAGATAAGGATATTTCTAATGCACGATCTCTTGAATCTCAATCTACAGCATTGCCAACTTTAAATGGCATGGTCTCTGGTTTGAGAAATTATAATATTGCAACTCAAACAGTTATTATTGATGACAATCCTATTTCAATGAAATTTGGTCAAGATAATCAAATATCTTATGGATTGACGTTTAAACAGACAATTTTTGAAAGTAGAGTTTTTGCAGCTATTAGAGCTTCAAAGATTTATGATGAAATGACTGGTTTTGCATATGAAATGCAAGTTTTATCAATCATGGAAAAGACCCATATAGCATTTTATAATACAATTTTAACCATGGAGATAAGAAAAGTTCTTTCTGCTTCTTTAGATAGAGCTAAATCAAATTTAAAAAAAATGTCATTAATGTTTTCATTTGGTAAAGCTTCTGAATTAGATAAAATTAAATCTGAATCAATTGTATTGAATTTAACGTCTGATCTTTTAATGGCAGATCAAAAATATAATGTTGCTTTGGCTAGTTTAAAAAAAAATATTGGATTTCCCATATCTAACGATCTCGTATTGATTGGTGATTTTATGGATGAGAAAATAATGGATGTTAATATGGAAATATTATTGGATAAGATGATGAAATTTCAACCTGGTTTGAAATATGCGAAAAAAAATGTTGAATTAATCAAGGAAAATGTTTCCTCAGTTCGTTCTGAGCTTTTACCGAATTTACATTTATTTGGCACGTATAATTTTTTTAACAATTTTAATGATGATAATTATTTGAAAGATGATTATTCAAGCGATCAAATGATTGGAGTTAATTTAAATATACCTATCTATAATGGTTTTGGATCAAAAGCACGTTTAAGGATTGCTAAAGCAGAGTATGCAAAATCTGAATATAGACAATTAGATATAATTGCTAATTTTCGTTTAGAATTAGAAAATGTTGTACGCCAGATTGAATCTTTAAGTAATAAGATCAATGCAGATTTAAAAAGTGTGGAACTTGCAAAAAAAGGTCAAGAAGTTGCTTATTCTTTATTTGAAAATGGTAAGATAAGTCAAATGGAAATGGAGAACGCTGAATTATTTTTTCTTGAATCGGAATTAGTATTATTACAATCAAAATTACAATATCAAATATCACTAGCAGCTTTACATAGATTGATAGGTGGAAAGGAATTTCTTCATGCAAATTAAACATGTTATCATAGTTGTAATCATTAGTGTGTTTTTTCAAGCTTGTAGCAATAATGATAAAATGGGAAATAGTGAAAAAAATAATTCACTTCCTGTTTTTGTTGAAAAGGTAGTTGGTAAAAAATTTAATATTTCAGTAGATAGCATTGGTAGAATTAATTCTAGAAAAAAAGCCATGCTCGTTTTTCAATCAGCAGGTCAACTTGAAGAGATTTTTTATCAAGTAGGAGATATTATAAAAAAAGGAGATGTGATTGCAAAAATAGAATCATCTATTTATGAAGCTGCATATGAATTGGCAAAAATCTCTTTTGAAAAAGCTACGCAAGATTTTATTAGTGCAGAAAAATTATTACATGACCTTGCAATTTCAAATGATGAATTTGATTTATTAAATATTGCTCTTGTTAATGCAAAATATAATTTAATACAAGCTAAGGAAAGATTTGATAAATGTTCTTTAATAGCTCCTTTTGATGGGACTATCATGGAAATTAATTTAAAAGTTGGTGAATATGTATTTTTAGGAAATAAACTAATGTCATCAGTTACATTGGCTGACATGAATGATTTGATTATAGATGTATTCATACCGGAAAGCCAGATAGAGAACGTTGCTGTTGGGAATGATGTCATTATAAATATAATGTCTGATAATAATGACGAAATAAAAGGTGTTGTATCCATGGTTGGGTTAATGAATGACATGGGTTCAAATAATTATAAGGTTGAAATTAGTTTGGTAGAATTGATGGCAGATTATAAATTAGGAATGATTGCCTCAGCATCAATTTTTTTAAAAAAGCATGATAATGTAATTGTTATTCCTAAAAAGATAATTTTAGATGATAAAAAAGGTGATTATGTTTTTATAAATAAAAATGGCATTGCTTTAAAACGTTATGTTTCCATATTATCTAGCAAAGGTAGTAATGTGATGGTTGAAGGAGAGTTGGAGCTTGGGGATTCTTTGATTACGCAAGGGCATAGAAAAATATCAATTGGAAAAAGGTTGTTGGTTAAAAATTGAGATTTTTTGATAAATTCCTTAACCAGCCTGTTTTAGTTTTATTAATTGGATTATTAATTTTCATATTAGGAATCATTGCATCTAATAATATACCATTAGAAGCTGTACCTGAGATAGAGGTTCCATATGCAATGGTTACAACTACTTATCCTGGAGCTGCACCAGAAGAAATTGAAAATATAATAATTAAACCTCTAGAAGAAAAATTAATTGAATTAAAAGAATTAGATGTAATTAGAATGTATGCTTTGCAAGGGATGGCATTTTCATGGCTTCAGTTTTTACCTGACTCGGATACTGAAGAGAGTATTGATGCTCTTAGAGAAAAACTTATAGAAGCTGAAAAAACATTTCCTAAAAATGTAGAAACGCCTATCATAACAGAAATGGATTTTTCTGCCCTTCCAATTTTAATATTGAATTTATTTGGTGATTTTACTATTTCAGAATTAACAAGATATGGTGAACAGTTTAAAGAAGAAATAGAAAAAATTTCTGGAGTGAATGAAATAGAAATTTTTGGTGATGTCTCTAAGGAAATAAAAGTATTAATTGATCCTGACAAGCTACAAATTTTGCAAATCCCTATTAGTCAAGTAGTAGGTGCAATTAAACAAAATAATTTAAATATGCCTGCAGGTAATATTACTTTAGATGGACAAGATTTATTGATTAGAACTAAAGGTAAATTTAATAATATTGATGATTTGTCCGAAATTATTGTATCGATTGGAGCAAATGGAACTATTACAAAGCTGAAGGATTTAGCTCAAATAATTGACAAACATCAAGAACCTAACACTTTTTCTCGATATAATACTCAAAACTCCATAACATTATTAATTGGTAAACGATATGGTGAAAATATTTTAGATGTGACTTATGAAATAGAAAAAGTCGTTGATAAGATGAAATTAGCATTCCCTAGCAATTTACATTATGATTATTCTGCAAGGCAAGCGACTGATATTGAACGTCAATTTTCGCAGCTTAAACAAAATGCAATGTGGGGTGGATTATTTGTAATATTAACTTTATTCTTTGGTATAGGGTTTAGAAATTCATTTATAGTTGCGTTTGCCATTCCTTTTTCTATTTTTACTGCATTTTTACTTATGTATCTAACAGGAATGCCTCAGACAGGAATTGCCATGTTTGCCATGATAATGGTAATGGGTATTGTTGTGGATGGTGCAATTATTGTTGCTGAATCTACTTATAGAAGAATTGAAATGGGAATGGAACGAACGGATGCTGCTAAAGAAGCAATCGGAAAAGTAGGTGGGCCAATTTTAACGGCTCTATTTACTTCAATGGCTGCATTCGCTCCATTAATGTACATGAAAGGCATAATGGGACAATTTCTTAGTGTCATTCCGCAAGTAGTTATTTTTGCTTTGATTGGAGCGGCCATTGCTGACCATATATTAATTCCAGTTCTAACATCTCAATTTATGACATTGTCAAAAAATACGGGACATTTGAGTGGTAATTGGTGGGGGATGAGAGTTTATGATAAAATGATAAAATGGGCAATGAAAAATAGAAAAAAAACAATGTTAATTGCTTTTATGTCTTTTATGTCTGGTTTATTAATTATCATGTTTTCTTTTTTTTCAGATTATAAATTGATAAAAATTCAGGCATTTCCAAGAGTTCCAAAGCCTCGCATAATAATTGATATTTCAAGCTCGCCGGGAAGTGATTTGCATCATACTAATGAAATGACTTTTCAAATTGAAAAAATTATTGAACAAATTCCAGAAGTTGAAACATTTGTAACAACAGTTGGAGAAACTGGAGTACAGAATATTAGATTGAGTCAGGGTGGTGCAATTGGAAATGAGGTTGCTCAAATAAATGTTGATTTAGTCCATAAAAAAAATAGAAATAAATCAGTTGAAGAAATAGTTGAGATGTTAAATTCACAATTGATTGGGAATTGGCCTGGAGTGGATATAAAAATTGGCATGATTCAAGAAGGACCTCCAGTCTCAGATAAGTTAGTGATTGATTTACAAGGTGATCAAATGGATGAATTAGAGATTTTCTCTTCTGAAATTAAAAAGCTAGTACAACAAATTCCAGGAACAAGAAATGTTACTACTTCCATGGGTAAAAAACGTAATGAAATTCAGGTTAATGTAAATCATGAGCGTTCTAATCTATTAGGAATATCTGTTGAAAATATATCAATGGCTGTTTCTTTTGCAATGCATGGTTTGGAAATAAGTAAATTAATGAATGAAACTGAAGATATTCCTATAACTTTTAAATTTGATGTAGAGGGAGATGAAGCTGTTGAAAAAATAAAAAATATTCAATTAAAAAGCTTTTATGGAAACATGGTATCGTTAAGTGATGTTGCTGATGTAGAAATACAACCTAGTCAGTCCATTATATATAGAAAAAAATATAAACGAACAATATCTGTATCGACAGATATTGATGAAATGGTAGATGCTTCAGATATAAAAAGAAAATTAAATAAAAAAATAAAAGACATTATAATTCCTAGTGGAATTAATGTAGAATATGGAGGTATAACTGATGAAGCTCAAGAATCTTTTCGTGATCTTGGTAAATCAATGTTGATAGCTTTTATTGTGATTTTGATATTATTATCAGCTCAATTTCGATCAGTCATGCAACCTTTCATAATTGCTTGTACAATACCTTTGGCATTTGTTGGTGTTATTTTGGGTTTAATGATCACTCGTGTTCCATTTGGTTTAATGGCATTTTTTGGTTTGGTAGCATTGACGGGAGTAGTTGTTAATGATGCCATAGTTCTCATTAGTCATATTAATGATTTACGTCGTGAAGGAATGTTATATGATGAAGCGATAATACAAGGTGGTAAGAATAGATTAAGACCAATAATATTAACTACAGTTACTACAATCTCTGGTATGATTCCATTGACTTTAGATTTTGCAGGTGGAGCAGAATACTGGAGGCCTTTAGCCATTAGCATTATTTTTGGATTAGCTATGGCAACTATTTTGACATTGGTAGTAGTACCAGTTTTGTATTCTCTCATAGTTCGTAATAATGATTTGATATCAACTTGATGATTATCATGGAAAATTTTACAATATATCGATCTCAATTCATTGATAAGCCTAGAGATGTAGTATTTTCTTTTTTTTCAAAGCCAGAAAATCTAGAATGCATAACACCTCCATATCTACATTTTAAGATTATGAATACATTGCCAGTTTCTATGAAAGAAGGACAAATTATTAATTATAAGTTACGAATTCGAGGTATTTCTATTAAATGGAGTAGTTTGATTAAATCATATTCCCCTCCTTTTAGTTTTATTGATGAACAAATAAAAGGTCCCTATTCAGTATGGCATCATACACATGAATTTATTGAAGAGAAGAATGGTACACGAATTATTGATAATATAATATATAAAATCCCTTTAGGATTCATTGGAAAATTGATTAACCATTTTTGGGTTGCAAAAGATTTGGAGAAAATTTTTAATTATAGGCAAGACAAAGTAAATGAGTTTTTTAAAAATAAGGAAGATGGAAATATATGAGAGTTGCACTTTTTGGAGGAACAGGATTTGTTGGATCTTATTTAATTGATTATTTAATTCTTAATGATTATGCCCCTCAAGTATTAGTGAGGTCAGGTTCTGAAAATAAAATTAGATCTGAATGTAAAATTATAATTGGAGATATTTTAGATAAAAATGCTGTTGAAGAAACAATTAAGGGATCAGATGTCATAATTTATAATATCGGTATCATACGTGATTTTCCATCAAAAGGAATTACTTTTGATAAATTACATTTTGAAGGTTTTGTTAGTTGTTTGGATTTAGCTGAAAAAATAAATGTAAAACGATTTATACTAATGAGCGCTAATGGTGTCAAAGAAAATGGTACGAAGTATCAGCAATCTAAATTTTTAGCAGATGAATTATTACAAAAATCTAATTTATCTTGGACTATTTTCAGGCCATCATTGATATTTGGTGACCCTAGGGGATTTGGTAGGCCTGAATTCTGCTCTCAATTAAAACAAGACATGTTGAGCCTGCCTTTCCCTGCGCCACTATTTTATGAAGGTTTGTTGCCTTTGAATGTAGGAAAATTTTATATGTCTCCAATACATGTGGAAAATGTTGCAGAGTTTTTTGTAAAATCAATAAATAAACAAAATAGCTTTAATAAAATATTTAATTTGGGTGGCATGCATGCAATGAGTTGGACAGAAATAATTCATTTAATTGCATTGGCTGCAAATAAATGTACCTGGAAAATGCCGGCTCCTGTTTTTATTATTAAATTCATTTCATTATTATTAGATAGATTTTCCTGGTTTCCAGTCACTAGAGATCAATTGACAATGCTTATGGAAGGTAATGTCGTAAAAGAACAGTTTTTTGATGATTTTGAAATTATTCCTAAAAAATTCGATTTAGATAATCTTGATTATTTATCTAGTAATGATAAATGAAACAATAATTGGTTATCTGAAATAAATTTATCTTATTTATAGATATTCTCGTCATATTATATTAAATTATATAAATAATTATTATTATTTTAAATGAAATTATGGTTCTTCATAATATTAATTTTTCCGATACATGCAATTGATTTTAGTGCAGATATTTCTCCAATTATTTATGAAAATTGTACCAGCTGTCATAGATCAGGACAAATAGCTTCTTTCTTGCCTCTTACAAATTATGAGGAAGTATTTGATAACCGATTTTGGATAGCATATGCAATTGAAGGGGAGCAAGATTCTCGTCATGGTGAACCCCTCATGCCTCCTTGGCCTGCTGACCGTAGTTATAGTACATTATTAGATGAAATGTATTTAACTGAAGAAGAAATTCATTTATTTTCAGATTGGATTGACATTGGTGCCATGCAGGGGGACCCTATTAATGAATATCCCATGCCATCTTTTCCTGATGGTTCTGCCTTGGGTCAGCCTGATTTGGTGCTTGAAATGAATGAAAATTATGTGGTTACTGGGAATTATGAGGATGATTATAGGTGTTTTATCATTGAGACTGGTTTTGATGAAGCAAAGGATCTTGCTGCAATGGAATTCATTCCAGGAAATTTAGAAGCAGTTCATCATGCAATCATTGTTGCCGTACCTGAGGGAAGTGTAGATCATTTAGATGCAGAAGACTCTTTATATGGTTATGAATGTTTTGGAGATTTTGGAACGAGTAACATCTCTGATTTTTTAGGGGGATATGCCCCTGGAGCAATTATTAGAAAATGGCCAGATGGGTTAGCTCAACAGATTCCTTCAAATTCTGATCTGATAATGCAAATTCATTATGCACCATTAAATACTGAGCAAATAGATAAATCTTCAATAAATTTATTTTTCAGAGATGGTCCTGTCGATAGATATGTATATGAATATAATATGATTAATACTGATTTTGCTTTACCTCCCAATCAAATTTCAGAAGTGAATCAAACATGGACCTTGACAGAAGATATTAGTTTGATTCAATTTTTACCTCATGCACATTTGTTAGGTGAAACTTGGGAAATCTATGCTACTTTACCATCATCTAATGAGATTATTCCGATTATTCGAATAAATGATTGGGATTTTGATTGGCAATTTTTTTATTCTCCTGAATATATGATACATCTACCTGTAGGAAGTGTAATCCATGCTTCTTGTACATATGATAATACTAGTAATTCTGAAAATCCTAATCCTCAGTGGACTTTTTGGGGAGATAATACAAATGATGAAATGTTTTTTATACCTTTTAGATATGTTTCATATTTAGAAGGTGATGAAAATATCTATTTGGGTAACAATCCTGTTTATTTGGGAGATTTAAATGGAGATGGTGGAGTAAATGTTTTAGATGTAGTAATGCTGACAAATTGCGTTCTTTCTGCTAGCTGTAGTGATAGTGCTGATATTAATCAAGATGGTGGATATAATGTATTAGATGTTGTTCTACTAGTTAACATTATATTGGAATGATTAATTCATGATATTTTAGATGTTAACATATCAGGTAAATGACTATTAGATATTGAACCTTTTCTTGGCATGATTTCAAAGTTAGTTTTTTTCCCATTGGCAAAAGTATAAACCCATGGTTCACACCAGCCAATTTCAGTTTTTAAAATTTGTTCACTATCAAATCCATGTAGATACATTACAATTGATCTTATTGAATTTCCATGGGCTGAAACGATTATGTTATTGCTATTGTTAAGGAGTGGCTCTATTTCATTTTGAAAGTAAGGAATGCTTCTATCAGCTGTCATTTTTAGCGATTCACCATTAGGTGGTGGAGTATCATAGCTTCGACGCCATATTTGAACTTGTTCTTCTCCAAATTTTTGTGCTGCTTCTAATTTGTTTTGGCCAATCAAATCTCCGTAGTCTCTCTCATTTAAAGCAATATTTTCAATTATCTTTACATTTTGGTTTAAATTTTTCAACACTATTTCTAAAGTATTTTTTGCTCTTTTTAATTTTGAAGTAAATGCATGAGTAAAAGAAATATCTTCCATCAACTTTGTACACTCATGAGCCTCATTGATTCCTTGTTGCGTTAATTCTACATCTTGCCAGCCTGTAAATAAATTTTTTTCATTATATGTTGATTGACCGTGCCTGATTAATACAAGTTTTGATGTGTTTGACAATTTTAACTCCTAAATAATTTAATTTTGCATATATTATTAATTATTAAAATTAATGTAATCAATTTAAAAGAAGTTATATTTTTTATATTTAATAATATTTTTATTAATAATTAATTTTATTATGGATTTTTATTTAAACATTGGTGATGTTTATGCTTTATTGGCAGCTTTTTGCTGGTCTTCTGGTGTTATTTTATTTGATCTTTCGGGAAAAGAGTTTAATAGTCTTCAAATAAATTTATTAAAAAACATTATCGGTTTATTTTGTTTTGTGATTGTACTCTTTTTTACGGGTAATCTTTTTTCATCATATACTAATAAAGAATATCAATTACTTATTATTAGTGCAATACTAGGTGTTGCAATTGGAGATTTATTCCTTTTGCACAGTCTTAGAAGGTTAGGTGCAGGTTTATATGCCATAGTTGGTACATCTTATATTCTATTTGTTTTTATTACCGCATTTATTCTTTATGGAGAAACAATACCATTGCAAGTAGCATTAGGTGCCATTTTAGTAATCTCCGGTATCATCATTCGTTCAAAATCAATGATAAATAATAGTAAGAATAAATTATTGTTTAGTGGTATTGCCTGTGGATTGATTGCTCAAGGATTGACAGCATATTCAGTATTATTAATTCGGCCCATAATGGAGTTACATCATGTGATCCATATTGCAATGATTCGATTTGGAATTGGTGTTTTATTTAATATGATACATGTATCTTTTAGTAGTGGATTTTTATTTATTAAAGAGACGTTTATTAAAGGGTTCTCTAGTCCTAAAATGGTACTTGGTGCATTTATGGGGACTTTTTTATCTGTTATTTTTTGGTTATCAGGATTTAAGTATACATTGGCTGCTAGAGCAGCAATATATAATCAATTATCAACTATTTT
>JAYZCM010000036.1:0-14296 GCA_036338305.1 Fidelibacterota bacterium
GGTAAACAATACGAGACAGGATCTTACTCCATATTTTTTGACAGCATGGCATTGCATCGAAGGAGAAAATCCAAATACGTTTCGATTTTATTTTAATAAGGAAGCTTCTGCATGTGAAAATACATGGGGTAGTGCTGGCCCATACGCATACGGATCAGATTTAGTAGCAGATTCTAATGGAATAAATGGTGCTGATTGGGCATTATTATTGATTGATGATGATATTGATGAAGATTGGGGAGTATTTTATGCAGGTTGGGATGCTACAGAAAATTATCCGTTAATATCTTGTGGCGTACATCATCCTGGAGGGTCAGGAAAAAAAATTAATTATGATAATGATATTGCTTATGGCGATTGGTGGAATGGTGAAGACGCAGGTACTCCTGGTATTTTAACACATTGGAAAGTTAATTGGGATCAAGGTGGTACTGAAGGAGGATCTTCAGGATCTCCATTATTTAATGATAGATTCCAAATTGTTGGAGTATTAACTGGAGGCTCTGGTGATTGTGGACAAGGTTCTGATCTATATGGAAAATTTTATTATGGATGGAATTGGGAATTAGAGTCTAATCGACGATTAATTGATTGGTTAGATCCAGATTATACGGGAGCTTTAGTCATAGATGGAACTTATGTGGAAGTAACAGGCATTCTGGGCGATCTTAATTCAGATGATTCATTAAACATTTTAGATATCATAGTTTTAGTAAATTTAATTTTAGATGATGATATTATGAATGAGGATTTGCAACTTGCAGATTTAAATGAAGATGGCATGTTAAATATTTTAGATATCATAGTTTTAGCAAATATTATAATATCTTCATAAAATTAGTTTAATACAGATTTCATAATATTATTTAATAATAGATTTTTCACTGAAGTTTTTTATTCATTATTCGTTTCATTTTTTAATTCCATTTTTAATTGCAAGGTTATTTTGGAAAAAAAAATGGTTTAGCATGGGAACAATAATGATGGCAACAATCCTTATTGATTTAGATCATATTTTTGCTAATCCTATTTTTAGTGCAGATCGATGTAGCATAGGTTTTCATCCACTTCATACAATTTGGGCAGCTTTATGTTATTGTATGATATTATTAATTCCTTCGTCTAAGTGGAGAGCAATTGGACTTGGCTGTTTATGGCATTTATGTACTGATTTAATTGATTGTTTAATATGATTTTAAATTTCTAAAATCATATTTAATAGTAGAACAACATCAAGTACATTTAAAATTTCATCTTGATTTAAATCTCCTGTACATATTTCACAATCACTTCCTAAAATACAATTTATTAGAGAAACAACATCTAACACATTGTTTATACCGTCTTCATTCATGTCACCTGAACCACATTCATCCATTTCAATTTGAGGTAATACGATAAAATCAACCCAAGCGGCATCAGCCCCGCTAGTTACTGCTTGATCTTTAATGAAAGTCCATTTGAACGTATGGTTCCCTGAATTAACTGGAAAACTTTCAAGTGACCAATTAATTTCACCAGCCCATTTGTCCATTTCAATTCCATCAATGAAAAATGATAAATAATCATAATAATTACCTGTAATTGATCCTGTAGATTCACAAGAAACTTTTTTATAAAAAGAAATTTGACCATCTTCGATCACATCTAATGTAATAGACATGGAGGTTTCTTCATTATCAGAAATATTACCTGAACGTCCACTGAAATTACCTTCAAAGATTTCCATGTCATCTGTTTGCCAATTAGCATTACCTTCAAAATTCCAATTAAAACTTTGGAATGTTCCCGTTTCAAAATCTTCAATATCTGCTTCTGCAAGTGAAGGATCTAGGCTGAGTTGAAAATCTTTTGTTACATATCCATCTATGGGGACAGTAACTTCTTCACTTTGTGACAAATATCCAAATGCTTGAGCTGTAATGGTATATGTTCCTGGAGTCAATAAACGATAATAATCACCTATTTCTGAATCTGGTAGAATGTCATGGTCTATACCCTGAATAGAAATAGTAGCATTTATAGGTTCATAATTATCATCTGTAACAAGACCTCTTATTCCATCATGGACTTCTTCTAAATATATTAACATGGGCTCTCTATGTTCATCCCATAAGCCCGCTAATTGATTGGAATTTGGCCATTTCACTTCATTTTGTTCTAAAGTAATATCACAACCACTTTCCCAAACGTAATTCCAATCTTGCATCCCACCTGATACGGCATACCACTGAGAACCATTAGTTATTCCATTTGAAAAACCACCAGAAGACATATTAGGATGTGCATTAGCATATGCTAGAGAGAGATGAATAAATAAATCATCATCTGGACTTTCAGAATAAGTTCCAGAATTAGGTCCATCGAAAGGATAATTTACTACAAGTGCTCCAGTATGCATATTAGCAGATAATACAAAACTATGTTCCGAAGTCCATTCCATTAAAGCTTTTGTTTCAGGCTGTCTACCTATTGTAGAATTATTAGGATCATTAAATTGATCAGGGAAGTCTCTATTCAAGTCTACGCCATTTGCATTATATCGAGATCCATTTTCAAAACCATCAGGGTTCATGGATGGCATGATGAAAATATCAGTATTGTTGATAAGATTTGTAGCTCTATCATTATTATCATATCCTTCAACAAGCCATTCTATTAGATATAAAGATAATTCACGACCTACTGTTTCATCACCATGCATGTTGGCAACATATTTAAACTCGGGTTCTGCTTCATTTATTCCAGGGTTATCAGATATTTCCATAACCCATAATTCTCTGCCTTGGACTGATTGTCCAATGCTTTCTAATTTTGTAATATTAGGATAATCATTTGCAATATTTTGTAAGAATGTTGTTAGTTCATTATAATCATGGTAATCCTCCATGGGATTTCTGCTATTAGAAGTATTTTTTTTAAGTTCTTCAAAATATAATTTTGCTTGATTCTCTATTTTTTGAATTCCAAAATTCAATTGTGAAATTAATTCAAACTCTTCATTGGTTACGAAAGCATGAACTTCTGTCTTTGTTCGATGATGATCAAAATCAATTCCCATCTCAACCAATTCATGTAACTCTAAGTAGCTATTAAAAGTTATTTTCACCATCTGTTTTTCTACATTGGCAAATAATAAGTTCAAAATTAATAATGATATATAAATTATTTTTTTCATTTATCTTAATTTAGTTAATAAAAAATACTGTTTTCTTAAAGAGAAATCAATGCTAATAATGTAATAAATTGTATCATTTGTATTAAATTATCAAATAAATAATCATAATGAATTTGGTATAAATGTTACATTATTGGAATGAAATAAGTTATTTGTTTTTAGAGATGTCTCCATTTCTAATTCTAGGTTTTTTAATATCTGGAATACTCTATGTCGTCATATCAAAAGAGAGTATAGCAAATAACTTAGGTAAGCCTGGCCCATTATCAATCATTAAGGCCTCTATTTTTGGTGTGCCCATGCCTTTATGTTCATGTGGAGTCATCCCTGTAGCTGCATCCATATATAAAAGAGGTGCATCCAAAGGTGCAACTTTATCATTTTTAATTTCTACCCCCCAAACAGGTGTTGATAGTATTTTAATTACTTATGGCATGCTAGGGCCAATGTTTGCTTTTATTAGACCAATCATTGCACTAATTACTGGTATTATTGGTGGATTTTGTGTCGAAAAGATAGTTCAAGATGAATATGTGACATCTGTAAAAATCAATCATGAACATTCTAAAAAAACATTAATGGATGGTTTGAAATATGCTTTTATAACTCTTCCACAAGATATTGCATGGCCATTAGTAAAGGGCATATTATTGGCAGGGCTGATTACTCTTTTCATACCAGATAATTTTTTTATAAGCCACGGCATTACAGGAGTTATTGCCATGGTAATAATGGCATTAGTTTCCATCCCAATGTACATATGTGCAACAGCATCAGTACCAATAGCTGCAGGTTTGATTTTATCAGGTAATTTAGAACCTGGAGCGGCACTTGTATTCTTAATGGCAGGTCCAGCAACAAACATTGCTACAATTTCAGTAATAACAAAAACACTTGGTAAAAAAATAGTATATATATATTTAAGTACTATTTTTATTTGTTCAATAATTTTTGGTTTTATGATAAATAAATTCGTGATAATAAACTCTAGTGCAATCTCTCATCATATGCACCATGACAGTTGGATTCACTTAATGTCTGGAGTTTTACTTTTAGTTATTTGTTTATATGCTATTTTGAAAAAAATTAATATCCATGATAGCTTGGAAGAATTAGACGAAAAACCTGATTTACATTTTATTGTAAAAGGTATGACCTGTAATCATTGTAAAGAAACTGTGTTGGAAGCAATTAATGCATGTGATGGAATAAATGATATAAAAATAAACCTTGAATCTGGTCAAACCTATATTTTTGGCAGTGAAATTAATAAAGAAAAAATTTTCCAATCAATCAATAATGTAGGGTTTTCAATTGGAGAAAATTCATAATTAATTTTCCTCTATTGCTTTATTTGCTAATTCATCTGCTTTTTCATTTTGTGGATGTCCACTATGCCCTTTAACCCATTCCCAAGTGATATCATGTTGCTTTATTGCTTCATCTAATTGTTGCCAAAGTTTTTTGTTTTTAACTGGTTTTTTATTAGCAGTTTTCCAATTTTTATTTTTCCATGTATGAATCCATTTTGTGATGCCATTTTTTACATAAGTTGAATCGGTAGTTATTGTTATGGTGCATGGACGATTTAATAAATTAATCGCTTTGATTACAGCTGTAATTTCCATGATGTTATTTGTTGTGTCAGGAGAGTATCCATTTATTTCTTTTATGTTGCCATTATAATGTAGAATTGCGCCCCATCCTCCTGGCCCAGGATTTCCCTTACAAGCTCCATCGGTATAAATATGTACAATATTATTTTCCATTATATTGTATTAATGCTGTGAATGAATAATTTGCAAAATTATTTTTCAGTTAAGATGTGAATTGTTCTTCTTCGGTGCTTCCCTTCATTGCAGTTGTAGATGCTTGTCCTTGAGTAATGGTGTTTTGTACTGCATCAAAATAACCAGTACC
This sequence comes from Fidelibacterota bacterium, assembly GCA_036338305.1. Lineage (GTDB taxonomy): Bacteria > Fidelibacterota > Marinisomatia > SCGC-AAA003-L08 > D37C17 > JAYZCM01. Next base: position 5,099 of record JAYZCM010000036.1, read on the forward strand.
AACAAATGCTTGATGTTTTGCAGATCGAAATCCATATTTTTCATTAGCAAATTCATTTTGTTGTAATTCTGAATATGCCCACATTCCATTTTGCTTATATGCTTTGCTTAGTTCAAACATTCCCAGATTTAAGCTATGCCATCCAGCAAGTGTAATGAATTGGAATTTATATCCCATTGAAAATAATTCTTCCCTAAATATTTTCAATGTTTCTCCATCTACATTTTCTTTCCAATTAAATGATGGAGAACAATTATAAGCTAACATTTTATTTGGAAATTTTTCATGTATTGATGATGCAAATTTACTAGCTTCTTCCAAATTAGGTTTTGCAGTTTCGCACCATAGTAAATCAGCATATGGAGCATAACTTAAACCACGATCAATTGCTTGTTCTAATCCATTATTCACATAATAAAAACCTTCAGGAGATCTCTCACCTGTTATGAATTTTTTATCTCTTTCATCTGCATTGGAAGTAATTAAATTGGCAGCATTTGCATCAGTACGTGCAATGATTAATGTTTGTGTACCCATTACATCTGAAGCTAAGCGTGCAGCTATCAATTTATTTATGGCTTCTTTAGTTGTAACTAATACTTTCCCGCCTAAATGTCCACATTTTTTTGCTGATGATAATTGATCTTCGAAATGGACTGCTGATGCTCCTGATTTTATCATGTGTTTCATGAGTTCATATGCATTTAGGTTTCCTCCAAACCCTGCTTCTGCATCTGCTATTATCGGCACCATCCAATCAATATTATCATCCCCTTTTTGCCAATGGATTTCATCAGTCCTTAACAAAGCATTATTAATTTTTTCAACTAACGTTGGTACAGAATCAACAGGATAAAGACTTTGATCTGGATACATGGTATTTGATGAATTATTATCTCCAGCAACTTGCCATCCTGAACAATAAATAGCATTTAGGCCTGCTTGAACTTCTTGAATGGCTTGATTCCCTGTTAAAGCACCAAGAGCGCAAACAGGTTCATTTTGCTGAAGGCTTGACCAAAACTTTTTTGCACCTTTTTTTGCCAAAGTATATTCAATATTAATTGAACCACGAAGATTAACTACTTCATCAGCTGAATAAGGGCGTTTTATACCTGACCATCTAGTGTTTTGATTCCAATCATTTTTTAATTGTTCAATTTGATTTTTTCTATTCATTAGGATCCTTTTTATATTTTATTATATGCAGGTATTGTAAGAAATTCATCAAAGTCATCATTATTTATCATGCTGATAAAAAGATCACATGCTTCAAAAAACTTTCCTTCATTAAATTTTTCTTCTCCAACTTCATCTTTTATGACATTCATCTCTTCATCTTTTAATTTATCAATTAACATTGGTGTTATGTTAATACCATTATCTAATGTAGTATTATGATGTATCCATTGCCATAGTTGAGCACGTGATATTTCTGCAGTGGCAGCATCTTCCATTAGATTATAAAGTGGTACACATCCATTACCTGATAACCATGCAGCAACATAATGAATTCCTACACGTAAATTAGTTCTTATGCCATTTTCAGTTATTTTCCCTTCAGGGACTTTTAATAAATCATTTGAATTTATTGATATGTTTTTTTTTGAAATATTTATTTGATTTTCATTTGGCATGAATGCATCAAATGCTTCAAGCGCAATTGGTGCTAAGCCTGGATGTGCAATCCAAGTACCATCATGCCCTGCTTTTGCTTCACGCTCTTTATCATATTTAACTCTTTGCAATGCATTTTCATTTGCAATGGGATTATTTTTTATTGGTATTTGAGCAGCCATTCCACCCATTGCATGTGCACCTCGTTTATGGCAGGTTTGAATAAGAAGATTTACATAAGATTTTAAAAAATGACAATCCATTGTAACTATGGATCTATCAGGTAGTATGAAATCAGCATGATTTCTAAATTTCTTTATAAAACTAAATATGTAATCCCATCTTCCACAGTTTAAACCTACAGAGTGTTCTTTTAATTCGAATAAAATCTCATCCATTTCAAATGCAGCAAAAATTGTTTCAATTAATACCGTAGCTTTTATGGTTCCTCTTGGTATGTTTAATTCATCTTGTGCCATATTAAAAATATCATTCCAAAGACGAGCTTCATAATGGCTTTCTAATTTTGGAAGATAAAAATATGGGCCGGAATTAGATTCAATTAGATTGTGAGCATTATTATAAAAATAAATTGCAAAATCAAAGATGCTTGCAGAAAATGGATTGCCTTCATATTGTACATGCTTTTCTTCAAGGTGCCATCCCCTTGGTCGAACCATTAATGTAGCTGTATTATCATTTAACACATAATGTTTTCCATTTAAGTTAGTAAATGAAATTGTTTTATTGATGGCATCTTTTAAATTTATTTGTCCATTTATTATATTTTCCCAAGTTGGAGAAGTAGAGTCTTCAAAATCAGCCATGAACACTTTTACATTACTATTTAGAGCATTAATAATCATTTTTCTATCAACAGGTCCCGTAATTTCTACCCTTCTATCTTTTAGATCATCTGGTATTGGTGATATTTTCCAATCATTTTTTCTTATGGATTCAGTCTCAATCAAGAAGTTTGGCATGACTCCAGAATCTATTTCTGCCTGTCTTTGTTCTCTGATTTGTAGAATTTCCAATCGTTTAGGATTGAATGTTTTTTGTAAAAGTGTAGCAAATTCAATTGCTTCATTAGATAAAACATTTTTATCTAATTCACTTATGGGAACTAAAAATTCAGTAACCATATTTGAATCCATAATGGCATTCTCCATGAAAAATCCTTTAAATAAGTTGAGATCCGCTAAATCGAAGACTAAAAAATAGGATGAGAAAGTATTTTAATGAAAGTAAATTTTATCATTATAATATCAATTAAATAAATTATTAGGAAAGTATGTATGGAAAATCAATTATCTAATATAAATAATGTTCTTTTAATGGGACCTGGTCCATCTTGTGTATCAGAATCAGTATATGAAGCATTATCAAAACCTACACTGGGCCATTTAGATCCTTCATTCATAGAAATAATGGATGGAATAAAAGAATTCCTCAAGGAATTAATGGGTACTAATAATTTATTAACCATACCTGTATCGGGAACAGGTTCAGCGGGTATGGAAACTTGTTTTGTAAATCTAATAGAGCCTGGGGATAGAGTGTTGATTTTAATTAATGGTGTTTTTGGGACCAGAATGGAAGATATTGCAAATAGATTAGGAGCAGAAGTCGATTCAATGACATTTGAATGGGGAAAAGTTGTAGATCTAGATTTGATTAAACAAAAATTACTTAGTAAAAAATATGACATTGTATCTGTTGTACATGCTGAAACTTCTACCGGTGTTTGTAATCCAGTAGATAAAATTGGTGAACTAGTAAAAGAAAATGGCGCATTATATTTAGTAGATTGTGTTACTAGTTTGGGTGGCTTGAATTTAAGGATGGATGAATGGCATATAGATGCTCTTTATAGTGGAACACAAAAGTGCTTATCTTGTCCTCCAGGACTTTCTCCAGTTTCATTTTCTGAAAATGCATTAAAAAAATTATCTAATAGATCTACAAAAGTTCCAAATTGGTATTTAGATTTAAGTTTGATTACAAAATATTGGTCAGGTAATTCTCGCGCTTATCATCATACGGCACCAATTAACATGTTATATGGTTTATATCAGGCATGTTTTAACATAATGGATGAAGGGATGAATAATGTCATAAATAGACATATGGAAATGCATCTTGAATTAAAAAAAGAATTAGATCAATTAAATTTAAAATTATTTGTTGAAAAAGAATATCGTTTGCCAATGCTAAATTCAATAATTATTCCAGAAGGAAAAAATGATTTGGAAATACGTTCTAGATTATTAAAAGAATTTAATATTGAAATTGGTGGAGGTTTAGGGCCATTAGCTGGAAAAATATGGCGAATTGGATTAATGGGAGAGACTGCAAAGAATGAAAGCATCCAAAAATTAATGGATGCTTTTAGAATAGTGTTAAATTAATTAATAGCCATTATGATATATTGTTAAAGTTATTTAGCGGGACTAGTCCAGGGGTTATTTTTTATTCTATATCTCCATGGATTGGAAATATCGTCTTTTGCATATTGAATTCCAACTCTTGGGCTTGAAATGACATTGTTTTCATTGATGTTTTTTTGATTTTCTATCCAAATTAAATTACTCATTAATGATTTCCCTGAATCATTAATTGTAATCCCTAATGCCTTAGTTAAAGATCCTGGCCCAGATGTTAGTGTATAATCTTTATTTTTTTTATTTCTTCTTGTAAGCATTGTTTCAATACCATTAATTGGTTCAATTGCTCTTATTAGAATGGCATGTGGGATATTCTTTGAATTTGTTATGACATTAAAAAGATGATGTATGCCATAGCATAAATAAATATATGCAACGCCTCCAGAGTCATACATTATTTTTGTTCGATTAGTTTTTTTATTATTATAGGCATGAGATGCTTTATCTATTACTCCAGCATATGCTTCTGTTTCAACTATTATTCCAGATGTTAGTTTCCCATTATAATTTGTACACAAGACTTTTCCTAATAATTCACGACTTATTAAAAGCACATTAGAACGTTCATAAAATTCTTTATTTAATTTTGGCATTTTTAATCTTTTTGATAAAGATTGTTTACTTTTTCTGTTGATGTAATAATACCTTTTATCATGGAAGAACTAAAACCTTGATGCTCCATTTCATTTAAACCTGAAATAGTAGCACCCATGGGCGTTGTAACTTTATCAATTTCAGATTCTGGATGAGAAAAATTTTCTAATAAAAGTGTAGCAGCACCTCTCGCAGTTTGTGCAGCAATCTTAAAGGCTTCATCTGAATGAAAACCAATCTCTATGCCTCCTTGAGAAGCAGCACGAATTGCCCTTAAGAAAAAAGCAACTCCGCAAGCGCCAAGAGCTGTTGCAGAAGACATTTTTTCTTCATCGATGACAATTGTTTGACCAATAGTATTAAAAATGGATTCAACTAATTTTAATTCTTTATGAAAGTGAGTTGATGTTGATAAACATGTTAATGATTCACAGGAACTAGCAGCTGTATTTGGCATTGCACGAATGAGTGGGATTTTAGTCCCAATTATTTTTTGAATATCTTTAATTTCTATCCCTGAAACAACAGAGATGATTATATGATTATCATTTAAAATAGGGGAAATATCTTTTAGTAATTCTATTAAATGATTGGGCCCAACGGATAAAATTATAATATTAGATTTTTTTATGATTTTTTTATTGTCATTACTTGTGTTAAAACCTTGTTGTTTTAATTTTTTTAATGAGTCACTTTTTCTTTTTGTAAGATTAATTTCATTTGGTAAATATTTTTTAGATTTTATGAAGCCCATTGCCATTGCAGATCCAATATTTCCACATCCTATTATGCTTATTTTTGGTTTATGCATTATAATTTCTCCAATCTTATTAAATGATAATTAACAATGTATTAAATTTAATTATTAACCTCAAAAGAGATTTAAATTAAATTTCACTTTAATTTTTAAACTAAAAAGGTATCTTATGATATTAGAGAACATATTACAAGCAATAGGTAAGACTCCAATTGTAAAATTTAATTCAGTAGGAAAAGAGCTAAATTGTGAGATTTTTGGCAAATGTGAATATTTTAATGCAGGTGGATCTGTTAAGGATCGTATTGGATTAAATATGATAGAGAATGCTGAAAAACAGGGCAAAATTAAACCAGGTGATACTTTGATAGAGCCTACATCTGGCAATACTGGTATTGGTATGGCATTAGTCGCTGCTGTAAAAGGATATAATATGATAATTACGATGCCTGAAAAAATGAGCAAGGAAAAAGAAGTGGTTTTAAAGGCATTAGGCGCAGAAATAGTTAGAACACCTACTGAAGCTGCTTGGGATAGCCCTGAAAGTCATATTGGAATTGCAAAAAAATTAAATATGGAAATTCCAAATTCACATATTTTGGATCAATATGCTAATCCATCTAATCCAGATGCTCACTATGAATCCACAGCTCAAGAAATCATAGATGATTTTGATGCATCTTTAAAAATGGTAGTAGTAGGTGTAGGTACGGGTGGTACAATTACGGGTATTGGCAAACGTTTAAAAGAGCATTTCCCTGAAATTAAAATAATAGGAGTTGATCCATATGGATCCATATTAGGGGGAGGTGATGAGGTTTATCCTTATAAAGTAGAAGGCATAGGCTATGATTTTTTTCCAGATGTTTTAGATAATAATATTATTGATGAATATATTAAAATCCCAGATAAAGAATCATTTATGATGGCAAGACGTTTGATTAAAGAAGAAGGTCTACTTGTAGGTGGTTCTTCTGGAGGTGCTGTATGGGCTGCAATACAAAAAGCACAGTCATTAGGTGCAGATGAAAAGTGCTTAGTAATAATACCTGATTCTATTCGTAATTATTTATCAAAATTTGTTGATGATAATTGGATGGATAAGCATGGCTTCAATGATTAGCATCCTTTTATTTTAGTGTAATATTTTCTAGTGTTTATTTTTCATTTTTCATTATTTATTTTATTTTCAATTTATAGTTTAGTAATTATATGGTTAATTATTGGGAATAGAAAGTTAAAGGGTAAATTTAATGATACACCATATTCAGTATCAGTTATAGTACCCATAAGAAATGGTGAGGAGACTTTATCAGATTTAATTAACGATTTATCTTTGCAAAATTATCATGGAAAATTTGAAATCATTTTAGTTGATGATAATTCTGATGATAATACATTGAAAATCATTAAAAGCATTGTCAAAAGAGATAATCGTTTTAAATATCAAACTTCCAATAATGGTAACCCTGCATTAAATTTTAAAAAAAGGGCATTAGATGCAGGTATTAAGGTTGCAAAAAATGAGTGGTTATTATTTACTGATGCTGATTGCCGATTGACTATTCATTGGATAGCTGGAATGGTTAGTTATTTTAATGCTGAAAATGATTATGTAATTGGGCATTCGTATGTTAAAAGAGATCGTGGGATTTTAAATATGTTTGAAACTATTGATTTGTTGTTATTATTATTATGTGCTCGTGGTGCTGTTGGTAATAATTATCCTTTGGCTTGTATTGGGCAAAACCAAGCATATAAGAAAAGTTTATATCATAAGGTGGGGGGGTTTAGTAAAATTAGCAATCACATTCAAGGTGATGATTCACTTTTTATGAATATTTGTAAAAAAGAAGGGAATGCAAATATTGTTTTTGCAAGTAATAAAAAATGCCATGTTCATACAAATAGCATAAAGAAATGGGTTCCTTTATTTAAACAGAGGCTGAGATGGGGTGGAGATGGCCAAATAATGTGGAAAATTAATATTTTATTTTATTTTATTTTATTAGTTTTTTTTCTTCTGCATTTGAAATTAATAATTTTATTGTTCTTTTTGTGTTTATCGCATGGACATTATTTATTATTAGGTAAATATTTATTAATAAAGTTTATTTTAGAGTTTGGACTTTACCATGCAGGAAGCAAATATTTAAATAATTCAATTAATTTAATTCACTTCATTGTTTGGTATGTGATACATATTTTTTATGTAGTTTTAATTGGTTTTGGAAGTTTTTATTATAAACAATTATCATGGAAAGGTAGAAGAATTATTGTTTCTAATAATTTATAATTTTGAATTTTTTTTCATATATAAAATCACATCCTAAAATATTATTGATTCCCATAATCATGCTGGGTATGATTAAGTTGATGTTATTTTTTCAATTAGATGTACGAATTATAACAATAATTACAATAACAATAGGTTACATAACTAATTTTTTTTCAAGTTTATTACTTTTGATTGGTTTGATTCCAATAATTGGTCCCATGATAATAAAAATTTTTACTTTGCCTACGTTTTGGTTGATTAATGGGTTAAGTTATTTTACTTCAGCCTATGCAATTCAAAAAGGATATGGTGAAATTCTTTTTAAGCAAAAAATTGTAATCCTAATTTTATTATTGGGGGTTGTAATTGGTTATATTTTAGGAAATATTTTTCCTATTTAATAAAATAGAAAAGCTCCAATATGGAGCTTTTCATTTCCGACGAGATCATATTGCTTTTAGGAATATTATTACCCTAAAAGTTGGTGATAAATCACCTTATTTTTTATACCAAAGTACTACAAGAACTAACGCAAATAGGCCTGCAAGACCATTCTCTCCAATTTGTCCCATGAGTTTTCCGATACCTCCAATGACTCCGAAATAGTCATTAAAGAGAATCCCAACAACTACACCTAAGACAATAAGTCCTTGGAGAAAATCTGTTATGTCAGCAATCCATGCATTTACTGTGGATATAACGTCCTTCATTTGAATCTCCTTATTTTTAATAATAACATAGGGAAGGATTTTAGCCCTTCCCTATGTTTAGTGGTGTGTTATTTTACAAATGAAGCAAATACGAGAAGTGCAAGTAATCCTAGTAGTCCACCACCGAGAAATGAGTCTACTAAGCTAACTATGCCGCCGATAGGATCAAAGCCAGTTGTATAGAGTATGTTGGCAAACACAAATGCTACTATCAAGCCTTTTAATACACCTACAACGGCAGATGATACATCGTTAATAGTGGCTGCTACGTTTTTCATTGTTTTTCTCCTTTTTGTTTTAGTTTGTTTCTCAATTGACATTATGTCTTTGAGAATTATTCCCTCATTTGTGGTGGAGAGAAGCACCAATTAGCCTTGTTGTCAATAAACTTCAAATGATAAACCAAAATACTTTGCTTACCATTTGGTATTTTTAACTTATGAAACATTATAAACTCAAGTCAATAGTTATTTAAAGTATTACTTTAACACTATATATAGGGTTATTAATGAAAAAAATCGCAATTTATTGTATTTACTGATGTAGTAAACTAATTTTTTTATAATTTGTATATGCTATTAAAAATTAATTTATTATAATGGAATGAGATAAATTATATATGTAGTTATCATTTTATTTATAGTCTATTTTAATAAATTATTAGTTTTGAATTATTTATATACATATTATAAATCGTGGTGTACAATCTTTTCAATTATAAATTTTAAAGATGAGAAACCATGTGAACATAAAATTGAACTTAAAAATTATGATGGATTTGGTTCATTAAATCCT
>JAYZCM010000037.1:0-5321 GCA_036338305.1 Fidelibacterota bacterium
ATTATGGCTGATAAACAAAAAATAGGTGGAATTCTCATTGAAAGCAATACACATAATGATCAATTAGGAATAGTTATTGGAATAGGAATTAATGTAAATGAGGATGAATATGACATCCCAAGTGAAATTCGCAAAAAATCATCTTCTTTGAATATATATTCTGGTAAAGAATTTGATTTATCACTTATCTTATCTAGTATTTTAAATGAATTTGAAAATTTATATGTTAATGATTGGAATAAAGTTATCAAACTATGGCAACAAAACTGTATGCATGATAATAATGAAATTACATTTCATGATAATGAACAATATATTAAAGGAAAATTTGTAGGAATAACAAATTCTGGCCATGCTAAAATACAATTAAATGACAAATTGAAAACTTTTTCTTCTGGAATGATAATCGTATGATATTTCTTGCAATAGATATTGGAAATTCACATGTAACATGTGGGATACATGATAATAAATGGATGAAAATAATTAGAATTCCTTCTAATGTAGATTTTTGCAATTCTTTTTCATCATTAAAAAAATATGGGATTACTCATGCCGCCATCAGCTCTGTTGTACCAAAATTAAATGCAATTTATATTAAATCCATTCAAGATTTATTTGATATAAATCCATTTATAATTAATCATGAAAATTGTGGAGTAGAACTAATAGTAGATAAACCCACAGAAGTTGGTATTGATAGAATCTGTAATACAGCCGCAGTACAACAAATTAATAAACCTACAATTATTGGTGATATTGGATCCGCTACTAATTATGATGTTGTAAATGAAAATGGTGCATTCATTGGGGGTGCCATATCTCCGGGATTAGAAACTGCTGCTAATAATCTTTTTAATAAAGCAGCATTATTAAAAGCAACTACATTCATGATTCCACCTTCATCAATTGGTACAAATACACAAACGAACCTTCAATCAGGAATTATGTTTGGGGCAATAGATGTAATTGATGGAATGTTTAAAAGGTTAGAAATTGATTTAGATTCAGGGGAAACAAATAAAATTATTACAGGTGGTTTTGGAAAACTAATTTCACCTCATTTAAAGACCAAGCATCAATTGATTCCCAATCTCACCTTAGATGGCATTCATTTAATTTTTAAAAATTCTATTTAAAAATTAAACTGATTTAAGTTGTTTTTTTGTTTCTAAAAACTTTTCTTTTTGATCTTTAAAATACTCATTATTAGGTTCAATCAATATTGCACCTTCAATAGATTTAATTGCATCATCATATCGTTTTAATTTCCATAAAATTTCAGCTTCAGTATCTATTATATTTGCCTGACGGGGATCATTATGTGTCATGACTATTGCTTTTTTAATTTTTATAAGAGCATCCTCTAAATTCATTTCTAATTCTGCCATTCTCCAAGAATAAGAATTAAGAACACTTGGATCATTTGAAAATTTTTCTATCATTTCATTATGAATAGATAACTCTTTTTCTAACTGATCTGAATCAACATAATAAAAAATCATTTTTTTATAAGCTGACAATTGAAATTTTGAATTCGAATTGTTTTCTATATATTTTTTCAAGGCAAGTTCATTACCATTATTAAAAGCATGAGTAGCTAAAAAAAACTTCCCTTGATCATTATAATCTGATTTTTCATCAGCATATTCATTAATTAATATTGAATAAAATTCAGCGGCTTTTTCACTATTTTTACGATCTTCATATTTCATTGCAATTGCAGCAATGATTTCAGAATTTCTTTCTCCTTTTTCATATCTTGCCAAAAAATCATTCAATGTATTTTTTTTATTAGCAATATCTTTAATTCTAAGCAAATATTCAGAAGGTGGTAAAAAACCTATGATGCGATCAACCTCAATACCGTCTGCATCTAAAAAAACTAAATGTGGTACTCCTTGACACTTATATTGTTTAAAATAATCATAACCAACATCTTCATTTGCATTAAATTTTAAACTTATAAAATTTTGTTTGGAAAAATCTTGTACTTGTGGGTTTCTTAAGGTTTCAACATCCAGTCGAATACATGCACCTCATGTATTGGTATAAAATTTAAGCATGATCAACTTGGATCCAGCAATTGCCTTAGCTTCATCAAGACTTCCCAGGAACCATTCGTATTTTGTACCTTGACATGCAATAAAAAATATAAATGTAATTGAAAAAATGATTTTTTTCATGAAGGAATTATTCAAAATCAATCAATTCTACCTCAAAAATTAAAGTTGCATTTGGAGGGATCTTACCACCCCCTCTAGCACCATAACCAATAGATGGAGGAATTATTAAAGTCCTTTTTTCACCTTTGCTCATTAATGCAAGAGCTTCATCCCAGCCTTTAATAACTCTTCCTTGTCCTAACTGAAAAGTGAATGGACGTCCTCGATCATGAGAACTATCAAATTGTTTACCATTTTCTAAAATACCCGTATAATGTACTTTGACAGTCTGACCAGCCACAGGTATTTGGCCATTTCCTTCTTTATGAATGATCATTCGTAAACCAGATTCAGTAACTTCCTCTTTACCAGGTAAAGAAAAATCAACATCTACAAATTTTTCTTTAATTTCAATAAGCTCAATATCAAATAATAATGTAGAGTTGGGAGGTATTGCTCCCATATTTCTAGAACCATAACCTAAATCAGGAGGAATGATTAATTTTCTTTTACCTCCTACTTTCATGGATGATACGCCTTCGTCCCAACCCTTAATTACTCTACCTACTCCAATTGTAAACTCAAAAGGTCTATCTCTATCAACCGAACTATCAAATTTAGTACCATTCTCTAAAGTCCCTGTATAATGCACTACAACTTTATCACCAGTCTTTGGATTATTACCAGTTCCAATAATTTCATCTACATATGTTAATCCACTTGAAGTCATTATTTCTTTTCCCATACTTGTTACTTGCTGATGTGAATCTACCGTATTATTGCTTGTTTCTTCTTTTTTCTCATGTGGCTTATGACATGAAAAGAAAAATAAAATTAATAAAATATTAAAATATTTACCCATGAAAATCTCCTTGTATGAATATTATAAATTATTACGGTTTAGTATAATACCAAATAATCAATATAAGAATAATTAAATAAAAATTATATCTATGATTTTATCCACAATTACTTGCTAAAACACAATTTGCCAATGCAACAATGTCTAAAACATTATAACCACCATCTCCATTCATATCTCCTGCACAGCTATTTTCTTGATCATTACAATTACTTGCCAATATGCAATTTGCCAATGCAACAATATCTAATACGTTCCAACCACCATCACTATTCATATCCCCTAAAATACATTCACCAGCTGAACTAAAACTTTGAGTCGAATTTTGACTAAAATCATAAGTAAAAATAGTTGATGAATTTCCATTAGAGTTAATACTGAAATTTTCTCCTCCACCATACGTATCTTGATCCCAATTATTATTTAATATTACTTTATACTCCCAATCTCCATTTGGAATAACAACTTCCCAATTAAAAACTCCATCCCCATCATCATCATACATGGTTCCAGCAGTATTTAACGTATCCCAATTAGCACCTAAATCCAATGTATCTAAAAAATTTCCTACAATAACTGGATTAACATGACTTACAAATTCATCCCAATTTCTAACTCCCGTATTAAATCCACAATTAGCTAAAAATGTTATATTACTAGGCTCTGAAAGAGAAATTACTTGGTTAACTCCCGGCCAATCATTTTCATTGAATTCATCTGATTCTACTACTTTATATTCATGCATTCCAGCAGGAAGAGATACATCTAAAGTCCAGATATTATTTTCATTCAAAATTAAATCATAATCATGATTTGCAGGATCCCAATCATTAAAGGATCCAACTAAATGCGGAGTTACAATCAAGTTTTCAATACTACTTGAATTATAAGAAGGGTCTACCATATTACCATTATTATCCAACAAGCCTGTAACGGTTACACTCTCTCCCACACCCTCATCATTCAATATTAAAACTACTTTTCTTCCATATAAAAGATATGCTGATTGCACTTCTACGTCATTAGAAAAACCATCTAGATAATAATTATTAATATCCTCTACTGACTCAACTTTCAAATCATCACTAAAAAATAAATGAATTATATTTGGTCCAACTTGAATGGCAGAATTTAACAAAGGGCCCCATTCATCAACTAGTTCAGAAGCCAAATCATCTAATTCAACTACCTTATTTAAAAATTCATCATATGGCTCAGCTGTATAGCCTGCAAAAAGATATACATTAAATATACCAGATCCATAAATCTCATCACCTTTAACCAAAGTTCCTTCAAACTCATAATTATGTCCCGCACCACCTGAACCTAATACCAAACCAACAGTCGCTCCAGAAACTGAATTTCGATAACCTGCATAGGAACCATAATCTCCATACATCCTTTGTAAATGAGATTTTCCAGACCAAATTAAATCTAATAAATCTGGAGTCCAACCAGATTTGACATAACCCGTACTTTCAAATTGATATTGTACGTCTAAATGATTATCTCCTTCAGAAAGATTGATGTTTTTTGTTACTGAACCAAGAGATAAAGTTGCTTCAACCTGTGAACCTGATGAACTATTAATTATGATTTCATATATTTCATTTTGCTGATTCGGTGATACATCTGATAATGCTGCAACATGATTATTTGACCCCTCATTATAATCACCATTAGTTTCACTAAAATATGCGACATCTGAACCAACTACAGAATATCCAGATCCATTACCATCTGAATAAAACAGCCAAGCAACTCTTCCTCCAATACCTTCAATAACTGCAAAAATTTTATCATTATGCATTATAAGTTCATCACCACCATCATGATCTATATCTAAAAAATATGCAGCATTAGTTTCCAAGTAATCACCATTTGCCCATCTTGCAACTTCTGCATATACATTTGCATTTTTAATATGAGATGAATAATGATGTTCCCAACCTGCAACTTCACCCTCTTCATGCCAACCTGTTTCATGTAAATTAATCATTAATGTATACCAACCAAGTTGAGCCAATGAATTATTGGGTGCAGTCATTAAATTATTATAAGTATCATTCCACACTGTTCCATAATTCCACTTTGGATCATGGAAATCAGATAAAGAAGGAGTAGCAGCCCAATTTGAGTACCAACTATTATTACTACCACCATATCCCTCATTTCCACCGAGCAAGCCATAAGTACCATTTTGAACATCAATTGAAGCCCCATTAAAATCAGAATTATATAATGCGGCATCTAATTTCCATACATTTATTGCAGGATAATTATCTTTACAATAC
>JAYZCM010000038.1:0-7370 GCA_036338305.1 Fidelibacterota bacterium
AAGTAACTCAGCAATTTAATGATAGAGAATTATATTTTTCTAAAGTTAATGATAATTGGTCTGGGATTTTAGGATCAGATATTAGATCAACTGTTAAGAGTTTAGCATTTGGATTGCAATCAAAAGAAATTGGTAAAGGTAGTAACGTAGCACTGTTATCAAATAATAGTCCTAGATGGGCAATGAGTGATTATGGGATTATTTGCTCAGGTGCCGCTACTGTTGGCATTTACCCTACCTTGATTGCCTCGCAGATTGAATACATAATTAATGACTCTAATTCAAAAGTGATATTTGTTGAAAATCAAGATCAATTAATAAAAATAAAAGAAATATGGAGTAACTGTCCGCAATTGTCTCATGTAATTGTCATGGATGACTCTGTAGATGACGGTGATGATAAAATATCAAATTTTTCTACTTTTTCTAAAAGTGGTGTTGATTTTGATGGTAATTCAGAAGAAGGATTTGAAAGTTTGACTAATGCTGCCAATCCAGATGATTTGTTGACTTTGATATATACCTCAGGTACAACAGGAAATCCTAAGGGCGTGATGTTGACTCATGGGAACATAATGAGTAATGTTGAAGGGGTATCCAGGCTTATTGAATTCGATCAAAATGAAAAATTCCTTTCATTTCTACCACTAAGCCATGTTTTTGAAAGAATGGGTGGACATTTTACTGCTTTTAGCATGGGTTCCATGGTTTATTATGCAGAAAGTATTGAAACGGTTCCAGATAATTTGCAAGAAGTTAAGCCTTCCATAGTTCTTAGTGTTCCTCGATTATATGAAAAAATGTATGCTCGAGTTAGGGAAGGCTTAAAGTCAGCTCCAGAAGCGCGACAAAAGATTTTTTGGTGGGCAATTAATGTGGGTAAGCAGGCTACTGAATATAGGTTGAAAAATAAACCATTACCATTAATGCTTGGCTTAAAACATAAAATTGCCAATAAGTTAGTATATGGAAAAGTTAAGGATAGGGTTGGGGGTAATTTACGATTTTTCATGTCAGGTGGTGCGCCCTTAGCTAAGGAGATTGCTGAATTTTTTGCTGCTGCAGACATTACCATACTAGAAGGATATGGCTTGTCTGAAACGAGCCCTGTACTAACGACAAATTCTCCGGGAAACATTCGCTTTGGAGCTGTTGGGAAATCATTGTTTAATGTTGACATAAAGATAGCAGATGATGGTGAGATTTTGGCTAAAGGTCCAAATATAATGGTAGGATATTATAATAATGAAGATGCTACTAAGGAGGCCATAGATGAAGATGGTTGGTTTCATACCGGAGACATAGGGCATTTGGATGATGATGGCTATTTATTCATTACGGATAGAAAGAAAAATATACTAATTACTGCAGCTGGAAAAAATGTTGCTCCTGCTCCAATGGAGAATGCTTTAGTTAGCTCTTCATATATAGAGCAGTCAGTAGTCATTGGTGATAAAAGGAATTTTATTGGAGCATTGGTTGTGCCTGCTTTTGATGCGGTGCAAAGTTATTTGAAAGAAATGGGCAAAGAGTTGTCAAGCAATGATGAAATTATTGCAGATTCTGATGCAAATGCTTTAATTCGCTCTGAGATTGATGCTGCAATGGAGAATTTTTCTAATTATGAACGAATAAAAGAATTCTCACTACTTCCTAGGCTACTCACCTTAGAAAACGGAGAGTTAACGCCAACACTTAAAGTTATTCGCAAGGTTGTTTTGAAGAATTTTTCAGATCAAGTTGATGCGATTTATTCAAATTCGAATTGATATTATTATAAAAAATTAAAGGAAAGCAATGGCCACATACAAAGAAGCAGGAGTAGATGTTGATGCCGGAACAGAAGCGATTGTAAGGATCAAAAAACATGTACGTGAAACATTTAATGCAAATGTTTTGACAGATCTTGGTGGCTTTGGAGGATGTTTTCAATTTCCCAAGGATAAATATGATGATCCAGTTTTAATCTCTAGTGCTGATGGTGTTGGTACTAAATTGAAGTTAGCTTTTTTGACTAATCGCCATGATACCATTGGTCAATGTTTGGTTAATCATTGTGTTGATGATATATTAGCTGTTGGTGCACGTCCATTATTCTTTCTTGATTATTTTGCAGCTGGAAAATTAAATATTGATGTTTTTGAAGAAGTAGTTTCGGGTTTGTCAAAGGCGTGCAAGGAAAATGAGTGTGTTTTAATTGGAGGAGAAACAGCTGAAATGCCTGATTTTTATTCTCCTGGTGATTATGATATTTCAGGTACGATTGTTGGTGTTGCAGAAAAAACAAAAATGATGCCTAGTCGCCCAATTAACAAAGGTGATTTACTTATTGGATTGCCGTCAACTGGATTACATACTAATGGCTATTCTTTGGCTCGAATGGTTCTTTTGGATAAATTCCAGGTAAATGATCATGTGGATGAGTTAGGTACGACAGTTGGTAAAGCTTTGCTTTCAATTCACAAATCATATTTACCGGTTTTAAATTCGGTTTTGGATGAAAATTGGTTAGTAGGGATTTCTCATGTTACTGGAGGTGGTATTGTAGAAAATACCATGCGAATCATAAATGAAGATCAAAATTTAAAAATTGATTGGAATGCATGGGAGAGGCCTGCAATTTTTAATTTAATTCAAACCTTGGGAAATGTTCCTGAAGACGACATGAGGCAATCCATGAATTTAGGAATTGGAATGATATTGATAGTTAAGCCAGAAGGATTTGATGTCCTAAAATCACATTTAGGTTCTCAAGGTGAGCCTTATATTCACTTAGGTGAAATAAATTAATACATGAAAATAGCAATTCTAGGTGCTGGATCTTGGGGGACAGCTTTAGGACAAGTATTAAGCGAAAATGGCTCTGATGTATGTTTATGGCATCATAAAATGGATTTTGTAAAAGTCATCAACCAAACTCATGAGCATCCTTTTTTACCTAGATTCACACTAGATTCAAAGTTGCAATTTACATCTTCATTGGATGAAATTTTTCAATATGGAGACATGTTAATTTCTGCATTGCCAAGTCAGGTAGTAAGAAAAGTCTTAAAAAAGTGTAACATGCCATTTGATAAACCAGTCATTTCAGTATCAAAAGGGATAGAAAATCAAACTGGTAAGAGAATGAGTGAAATCATTAGTGAAACATTAGCTTTATCAAATGATGGCATAATGGTTTTATCGGGACCTAGTCATGCTGAAGAAGTCATAAAAAAACATCCAACTACAATAGTCATAGCTTCTAATGATGAAAATAATGCACGTCTTGTTCAAAAAAAATTTTCTAATGATTATTTTAGAGTATATACAAGCCATGATGTCGTAGGTGTAGAATTTGGTGGCGCTGCAAAAAATATCATTGCTTTGGCTGCAGGAATTTGTCATGGGGCAGGGTATGGTGATAATACAATGGCCGCTCTCATGACTAGAGGATTGGAGGAGATAGTTAGGCTTGGTACTAAGCTTGGTGCTCAGAGAGCTACATTTTCAGGCTTAAGTGGGATGGGTGATTTGGTTGTTACAGCTTTTAGCAAACATAGTAGAAATCGTCAAGTTGGTGAGCGCATTGGTAAGGGTGAAAAATTGGATGAAATTTTACTAGACATAAAAATGGTTGCCGAAGGTGTAGAAACTACTAGATCAATGCATGATTTATCAAAAAAAGAAGATGTAGAAATGCCTATTTGTGAGCAGATTTATAGAGTATTATTTGAGGGAGTTCCACCAAGAGATGCGATTTTACAACTCATGGGAAGAGAACTTGTAGTTGAGCATTCGATTTAAAAAAATATATTTCATAATTTATATCATTATTAATGTCTTACAGGGAGTAAGTGCTCCTCCATATGTAGTAAACATTGAACAGTTAGATGGTAGTAAAATTCCAGTTAGAATGCATGGGCATGAATATTATAATTGGATTGAAACCATTGATGGTCATGTCATACAATTAGGTGATGATGGGAATTGGTATTATAGTGAATTGGATGATCATGGCAACTATGTTGCATCAAATGTATTAGTGACTTATCCTGCTCCTTTTGATTTAAGTATTCCAATTCATTTAAAAGAAAAATCTCCAAAAGTTAGAAAACTATCTAATAAACATGGGAAAGAAACCTCCTCTCATGATTTTTTATTAAGAGAGAACTTTGCAGATGCATCCTTAAAGCCACTTGTATTACTTGTAGATTTTGATGATGAAGAGCATACGTATACAGCGTCTCAATTTGAACATTTGATTTTTGCTGAAGATCTATCTCCTAATGAAGCGGGTTTTCCTTCTGACCATGTAGATTATACCATGAGTGTTAGAGATTATTATGATGAAATTTCTAATGGTAAACAACAAATAATTGGTGGTTCTGGTAGCGTAATTGATTGGCAAAGAGCTAAAAATAATTATTCCTATTACGTAGATGGTGCTCAAGGAACTGCAGAAGGTGTTAATGGTTTTGAGAGAAGTGCTGCAGCTCTTATAGTTGAAGCTGCCACGGGAGTAGATGATAGTTTTGATTTTAGTGAGTTTAATAATGGAGCTGGTGCCATTGATGTTGTAATACTCATTGTTGCAGGAAAAGGTGGTATGGGAAATGATTATTTTTGGCCCCACATGTTTGTAGTCCCTTCTATTTCGAGTGGACTACTTGATATAAATCCAAATGCCCCTGTTAATAGTTCAGGATATTTTTTCCTTGATGGTGTTGTGATTAGAAAATATATTGTCATACATGAGAAATATGCATGGAATGCTGATGGTGCAGGAATTGATATGATTCATCCTATTGGTACAATTTGTCATGAATTAGGGCATGTTTTGGGTTTGCCAGATTTATATGATACATCTGTAAATTCTTATTCAGGAATAGGAGCATGGGGGCTTATGGGATCGGGGAATTATAAAAATCAAACTAGTCCTGCATATATGAGTGCCTGGAGTAGATATCGCTTGGGATACATAGACCCAATTATAATTGAAGATGAGACTGAAACAATAATTGATATTCTACCTGCAGAAAGCCATGAAGATGCAATTGCGTATTTATTACCAATGGATTCTAACCTTCCACAAGAATATTTATTACTTGAAAATAGGCAACAAGTAGGCTCTGATCAGTTTTTGCCAGGCTCTGGTCTACTGGTATGGCATGTGGATGAAATAATTACAGACATGTATCCTGCCATTAACTCAGTAAATGTAAATCCAGATTTCTATGGTGTAAACTTATTGCAGGCAGATGGCTTGGATGAGTTATATTCAAGTTTTGGAAATGCTGATTCAGGTGACCCCTTTCAGAATGGTGATGGCCCATTGAATGAGACGAGTAACCCTAATACGGATTTATATGATTATGATAGAAGTGCCAATGGTTTTATTGACAATGGTGGAAAGAGTAATATTGAAGTAAACAATATTTCAATAAATAATGATGGTATGGTTTCTGCAGTAATAACTAATCCAAACAAGAATGGAAATATTTTATCATACGATGAAGGGAATTACGAAGGGATAGCTTTTCCAAAAGTAGAAGGTCAATTAGAATGGGCGGGGATAAAATTTAATTCTCCAAGCAATTCTTTGCTTTCAGGTGTTCAAATAGCATTGCCTCCTTCATATTCTTTAGTTGGTAATGTTGCTAGTTATGTATTGAACATTTGGAGTGGGTGGAGTGGAAATAAACCAGAAAATTTATTATTTTCAATGAATGAAAATGTTAATTGGAATAGTACAGCCATGCGTGATGGAGGTTTTGCCTTTTTATCACTTATTGATCAAAATATAACGTTAGAAAGAGGTGTCGAATATTATTTTGAGATTAATTTTGAAGGCTCAGGATATGTATATTTTTTTGATCAAGGATTATATGGTACTAATCAATCAGATGGAAAATCTTATTATAGAAGTGACATTTATGATAATTGCATTCCTTTGTCTAGTCAAAATGCTGCTCAAAAAGGTGATTGGAATTTGAGAGTAATTTTATCAGGGAAAAATTGTGGAAACATAGATGGTCAGTTTGTTTGGCCTGGGGATACTGATGGAGACATGGATGTTGATGCAAATGATATTATTCCAATTGGAATATCTATTGGCAGTCAAGGATGTCCTAGGATTGGTGATTCATATTCTTGGGAAGAAATGCCTTTTCCTGATGGTTGGGATACTATTGAAGCCGCAAGAGCAGATGCTAATGGTGATGGTTTTGTAAGTATTGCAGATGTATTGGTTATATTGGTTAATTGGGGCAAGAGTGTGAATGAGTCATTTATGAGAATAGATGATTTAACCTTATTTCATAAAATGGATTTGGAAAAGTTTCGAGATAATTTTTATCAAATTTATTTAAGTTTGAATGGTTCTTCTGAAGCAGAGATGATGATTCGTGAAAAATTAGAGAATATGTTTGGGTTTTCCTCTCAACCTTTAGATTATGTTTTAGGAAATAATTTTCCTAACCCATTTAATTCTAAAACAATAATACCATATTTTATGCCGAGTAATGGTGAAATGGTAATTGAAATATATAATGTACTTGGTAGAAAAATTCATTCATCAATTTTTAATCATGGTAATGAGGGTTGGCATGAGTTTGTTTTTGATACTGATGGGCTTGGTAGTGGGATTTATTTTTACATGTTAATGAATGGTGGAAATATTATTTCACAAAAAAAGATGATTTTATTGAAATGAAAAGGCTATTATTCATATTGTTTTTATTGATTATTGCTTGTAGTGAAAAAGATGATAACTCTCCCTCTACGAATCTTGCTGTAAATTTAATTGTGAATGATAATATTATCAGTATGGGGGAAGACTTGGCTTTGAAAATTCAAGTAATGAATGCAGATTCACTTTTTGCCTTATCATTTGAATTAAATTATTCATCAGATTTATTTGAAGCAAATTCCCCTTCAGCTTTTAGTGGAAATCTATTTTCTGATGGATTTAAATATGAGCTCTTATCTACTGGAGAGCTTGGAGTTGCGCTTGGTGTAGGAGAAGATGGGATTATTCATTCTACATCTAGTGGCATTGCATGTGAAATTATTTTATCCTCTATTGGATTGGGTAATGATATCATATTTTTAAGTTCTTTACACATGATAAAATCCAATGGTGAAGAAATTGATGGTTTTGATGAATTGATAGTTGAACCTATCACAATCAATATTGTTAATGATTAATAATTATTTATTAAATAAGGAGATTCATGAATTCTAATATGAAAAAATATTTGGTAGCATTTATTTTTGGTGCTTCGTTAGGTTTTACGTTAACGTCCATATGTGTAAAATTAGGTTTACCTGATAATGGAGGAATAAGGTCAGTGATACTATTCATGCCTATGTTTTGGGTAATTAATTAT
>JAYZCM010000039.1:0-5946 GCA_036338305.1 Fidelibacterota bacterium
TAAGGCATCTTTTACTTCTAATGCGGTTGTTCTAGCAAATCGATTTACTTTTACATAGCCCGTTTTGTCATCTAGCATGAAACTTGCAAGCACGCTAACAATTGGAATTTTATCTCTGACAAGGGTCACTTCAAAGTTTTCTTCCATGCCTTGTCTTGAAATTGTAACATCTACAGAGGTTCCTTTTTTGCCTCTCAATTTATCCATTACATCTTTTTGTGTGATTTTATATGCAGATTTATCATTAATGCGAATAATTTTATCACCAGATTGAAGTCCAGCTCTATCTGAAGGGGTCCCGGGTATTGGTGATATGACAGTAATATATCCTTCTAAAATGCTAAATTCTATTCCAATTCCTTCAAATTCTCCATCAAATTGTTCATTAATAAGTTCTAATTGTTCAGATGTAACATAACTAGAATGTGGATCTAATCTATCAAGAAGGCCAATAATTGCTCCCTCCATGATATCATCCATGTCTATGTCTTCAAAGTAATTTTCATTAACTAAACGAATTATTTGAGTTAATGTTTTCATTTTTTGAAATTGATCTTTTACTTCATCTTTTTTAAATCCAAGTAGAAATATGAATAATAGAAGTAAGCATATGATATATTTAATTTTTTTCATATAGAGTAAAATTACTGTAATTCCATTGTTTTAAATAAACCAATTTAATCCATGTGACCATAAATAATTCTTTTTCACACATGATAAAATTATTAGGTTAGAGGTTGCGCGTGATGAAAAAAAACATAAATACACATAATGAAAATAATATTTATGTAAAAGGTGCTAGAGAGCATAATTTGCAAAATATTGATGTAAAAATTCCTAGGGATAAATTTGTTGTCATCACTGGATTATCAGGTTCGGGGAAATCATCATTAGCATTTGATACCATTTATGCAGAAGGCCAAAGGCGTTATGTTGAATCTTTATCAGCTTATGCTCGTCAATTTTTAGGTTTAATGGAAAAACCAGATGTTGATTATATTGAAGGTTTATCTCCTGCCATTTCAATTGAACAAAAAACTTCTAGTAGAAATCCCCGATCAACTGTTGGTACAATTACAGAAATTTATGATTATTTAAGACTTTTATTTGCCAGAATTGGCAATCAAAATTGCTATTCTTGTGGTGGCCCGGTAGAACGACAAACAGTTCAACAAATTGTTGATAATATTTTGTTGTTTAAAAAAAATACCAAGTTTCAAATTTTAGCACCGGTCATTAGGGGGAGAAAAGGCCAGTTTAAAGATGTACTATCATCAATTTCAAAAGAAGGTTTTATTCGTGTTCGTATTGATGGAAAAGAAGTTAATCTTTCAGATGAAATTAAATTAACAAAGAATAAAAAACATTTTATTGAAGTCATAGTTGATAGATTAATAATAAAAGAAAATGTTAAAGATAGATTGACTAACTCAGTTGAATTAGCTTTAAAAATTGGTAATGGGTTAGTATTAATCAATAAATTAGGAGACAAAGAATATTTATATAGTGAGTTATTTTCATGTCCTAAATGTGATATATCATTTGATGAATTGCAACCAAGGGCATTTTCTTTTAATTCACCATTTGGAGCTTGTGAAACATGTGATGGAATTGGTACTAAAGTTTCCATTGATCCAGATTTAGTGGTTCCAGATAAAAATAAATCTTTAGTTCAAGGATGTATTGTACCAATTGGAGAACAGCCCCGTGGTAATTGGTATAGTTCAATATTAAAAACTTTAGCGTTTCATTACGATTTTAATTTTACGACAGCATGGAAAGATTTAAAAGAAAATGTGAAGGATGTACTTCTTTTTGGTACCGGATCAAATCAATTAATGACCATGTCATATTCATCAGAAAAGTTTAAAGGAGAATATAAAGGTAGCTTTGAAGGAATAGTTCCCAATTTAGAAAGAAGATATTCTCAGACAAATTCATCTAGAATGCAAGAATGGATTGAAAAATTCATGGCAGTACAAGATTGTCAAGATTGTAATGGCACTCGTTTAAAAAAAACTACTTTAGCTGTTACTATTAATAAAAAAAATATTGATTTTTTAACGAAAGAAACTATTGGGGATTTATTAAATTTTTTTAATAATCTATCTTTATCCAAACGAAAAAATGAAATTGCTGAACAAATCATAAAGGAAATAAAATCTAGATTGTCATTTTTAGTTAATGTTGGTTTGGACTACATTACAATGAATAGATCTGCAAATACATTATCTGGGGGTGAGTCTCAGAGAATACGTTTGGCAACTCAGATCGGTTCACAGCTTATGGGTGTTTTATATGTTTTAGATGAACCTACAATAGGTCTACATCAGCGTGATAATGAAAAATTGATTAAAACATTACATCATCTAAGAGACTTAGGTAATAGTATAATTGTAGTTGAGCATGATGAAAACACTATAATGGCATCTGACTGGGTGGTTGACATGGGGCCTAAGGCTGGAAATCAAGGTGGCAAAGTAGTTGCTGCAGATACTCCAAAAAATATTATGAAAAATAGTAAATCTTTAACAGGAAAATATTTATCTGGAAAAGAAACATTAAAAATAAAAAGCAAATTGAATGATGGAAATGGAAAATATTTGATATTATCAGGGGCAAAAGGAAATAATTTAAAAAATATTTCAGTAAAATTTCCCTTAGGTAAATTCATTAGTATTACTGGAGTATCAGGTTCAGGAAAATCAACCTTGATTAATCAAACATTGTTTCCATTAATATCAAAAGAATTATATTCTTCCACAAAAAAACCTCTTGAATTTTCTAGTATTAATGGTCTTCTATATATTGATAAGATTGTTGATATTAATCAATCACCAATTGGTAGAACACCTAGGTCAAACCCAGCAACATATACTGGTTTATTTACACATATTAGAGATTTATTTTGCCAAATTCCAGAATCAAAAATTAGAGGATATAAACCTGGAAGATTTTCATTTAACGTAAAAGGTGGCCGATGTGAATCTTGTCAAGGTGCAGGATTAATTAAAATAGAAATGCATTTTTTAGCTGATATGTATGTTCAATGTGAAGAGTGCAAAGGATTACGTTATAATAGAGAAACATTAGAAATAAAATATAAAGGAAAAACAATTTCAGAAGTTTTAGATTTAACAATTTCAGATGCTTCTTTATTTTTTGCTAATCATATTCAAATAAAGCGAAAATTAGATACTTTAAATAATGTTGGCTTAGGATATATTCGTTTAGGGCAACAAGCTACAACTCTATCAGGAGGGGAATCGCAAAGAGTTAAATTGGCTACAGAATTATCTAAGGCGGCAACTGGTAGAACTCTTTTTCTTTTAGATGAGCCTACTACTGGATTACATTTTCAAGATGTACAGATGCTTTTAGATGTATTACAAAATTTAGTAAAAAAAGGAAATACCGTAATTGTAATAGAACATAATTTAGATGTTATTAGATCATCTGATTGGATTATTGATTTAGGACCAGAAGGGGGAATAAAAGGAGGTGAAATTATAGCTGAAGGTACTCCTCAAGATATAAGTATGATAAAAAAATCTTTTACTGGAAAATATTTAAAAAAATATTTTAAGAATTAGTTGCCAATACATCTTCAATTTTTATTTCATTTCCATTAATTTTAGATTGTAGTAATTCTTTTATTTCTTTTTTTGCATCATCAATTTCATTTTTTGATAATGATTCATTTTCTAATAATTTTACAGCTCTTTTAAATCTATCTTGTTTTTTTGTAGGCAAATAATTTGTCAGTTTTTCTATTGTTTCTTTTTCATGATTTTTTAATGATTTTGCCATTGTTTTCAAATCAATTCCTTGATCTCCCCAAAATGCAAATCCTGTTTTTTCAGGCATTGTGACAATATCATCAAATAGAAGAAAATATTTTTTAACATCTTCATATAAATCTGGATCATCTAATTTCATTTTGTTTAAATATTGATCAGCTTCATTTTCCGACATAGAAGATAACATTTCTGATACTGCCTTTCCTCCTCCTCGAGAAAATTGGACAGGGCCAGGTAAAAAAGAAACTTTCTTTTTTAAATCCTTAGCAATATGTATTACTGATTCAAGTGGCATTTCTTTTAGACTTCCAGTTTGGAGTACTGTTTCTGTTTGTATTTCTTGTTTTAATTTTGATAATAATGGCATGCGTCTTTTTTGATCAATTTGATCTAATCCAAGAGCAATGACAGTAGGTTTTTCTTTTGAAAGCAAGGCAAAGAGCTGTTCATCATCTAAATCATTTAGAAAATCAAACATATTTTCATTTAATGAAACCTCTTTATTATTTTCTGCAGATAGCATTTTAAAATAATAATCATCTAAAACATCTTTTTTTACCCTTATGGACACTTCTTTTTTAATTTGATTTGCATGTTTTCTTAATTCATAAAGTTCTGCTTCTGGAATATCTTTAAACATGTTTATTGCCACTGAATCCCCTAAAATATCATAGATTATAGCGGCTTTATCATATCCTGTTAATTCTTCTATTGTTTTCATTATTATTTATTCTTCTGAATTGGTTTCTCTATTAGGATTATCATCTAACCATTCTTTAATTAAATTTGTTGCACTTTCTTTTTCTCCAACAGTTAATGATACAGCTGTTTGTTTTAATGTTTTTAATTCAGATCTAATGCTGTCTTCATCTTGTTTGTTGACAGACTTATTTTCTAGGCTTTGTGGCGTTGGAGCCTCATCTTTATCATTTGTTTCTATATTTTTTTCTTTTTTAGAGGATTTTTTTTTTGTTTTTGGTTTTAAATAAATAGTTTTATTTTTTTTATTTAAAGTAAAAAATAGAAGAATAATTATGAATAAAATTAAAATTAAAAAAATAATTGCATTCATCATGCCAGGCCCACTATTCCCAATTTGCATTCCTAATAAAGCTTCATTATCAAAATCACTTCCACCTTTTTGCTTCATTACACTTTTATACATATCCATTGCTTCACTAATGATTAAAGAGTCAGATCTTATTTTACTATTCATCATTCTTTCAACTTTTTTTTCAGAAGCTTCTTTGGCTTTTATTAATTGATCGGTACGTTTTTGCTTTTCTTCTTGTAGGAATAATAGTTCTGCATCTCTTTTTTCTTGTTCAATTTTTATTCGCTCATTTTCTTTTTCTTCTAGCTCAGATAGCTTCTTTTGAACTTGTGCATATTTTTTTTCTTCAGCTTCTAATGCATCAGATAATTTTTTTTGTATCTCTTCATAATTTTTTTCTGATTTTTCTAATTCTGCTTTTCTTCTTTCATCTTCATAAAGATCGTTTTCAGCTTGTAATTCGGAAACTTTTAATTGAAGTTCTTCTAATTTTTTTTCTAAGGTTGATTTTTGGGTTGGTAAAAACTGGATTGTATCAATCATTATACAATCCTCACAATCTTTTATTTCAGGAATTGCTTTATTAATTAATGATTTTATATTTTCATTGATTGTTTCAGATGCTATATCTTCATTTAATTCTATGTTGATAGTGATTTTATTAACTTGATAATTGTTTTGTTTAGAATTTATATTTTTTCTTCTAGAAGTATTATTGTTTTGAGACGGCACTGTTGGTAGACCTGGAATTGGTGTATATCCATTTACTATTTCTTCATTTGTTTCTGCTGCTTTTATATTTTTATTAATTGTTGCATCATTTGAAAATTCTATATTGATTATTGCAATAAAGTTATCTCGACTAATTAAACGAGAAAGTGTAGAAACTACCTTGTCATGATATGAATTCTCAAGTGTAGTTTTTTGTGAATGGAATGCCGTATTTTGGCCCCACAATGAAATATGAGTTAAAAATAGTAAACAAATTAATTTTGCCTGTTTAAAGGTCATTACATTGCTCCTAATTTTGGCTTAGTAAATTTAATACAAGAAAAATCATAATTAAATTAAATTAATTTTCTTTCATTTCAA
>JAYZCM010000040.1:0-11111 GCA_036338305.1 Fidelibacterota bacterium
TTATTTGTGCAATGAAGGAAAATAACATTGAATTGAATCGCAAGACATTGGCGTATATGGCAGTACATGATCCTGAGGGATTTTTAGAAGTTGTAAATTCAGTAAAGTAAACTTGTGTCAATAGTTGAGAAGATACAGGAAGTCAGATTAACTTTTCAATCTGATTTAGAATCTTTGTCATCTGAAAATGATGAATTCGATCAAATTCGTTCAAAATATTTAGGTCGCAAAGGCTTGGTAGCCAATCTTTTTAATCAAATGGGATTGGTGGATCAAGCAGAACGACCTTATTTTGGCCAAGAGTTAAATAAATTAAAACTTGAACTTACTACAAAAGTTGATGAATTAGGAAAAAAAGCAAAGGATTCTAATAAGAAAGAAAAAAATGTAGATTTGACTTTGCCAGGTGATCCATTTTCTGTTGGTAGTATTCATCCACTTACACAACTATTAGATGAAATCAAGACAATTTTTTCACGCATTGGTTTTTCTGTATTTCAAAGCCCAGAAATCGATACTGATTTTTATAACTTTGAAGCTTTAAATATTCCCAAACATCATCCTGCAAGAGATATGCAGGATACATTTTATATTACAGATGAAGTATTATTGAGGACTCATACATCTGATGCACAAATTCACTTTATGGAGAAGCATGACCCTCCTATAAGAATTATTGTCCCCGGAAGAGTATATCGTAATGAAGACATAAGTGTACGAAGCTATTGCCTGTTTCATCAAATTGAAGGTTTATATGTAGATAAAAAAGTTACTTTTTCTGATTTAAAAGGAACATTGGATTATTTTGCTCGTGAGTTGTTTGGTGCAGATGTTAAAACAAGATTTCGTCCAAGTTATTTTCCTTTTACTGAACCTAGTGCAGAAATGGATGTTTCTTGTATTTTTTGTAAAGGTAATGGCTGTAATATTTGTAAACACGCTGGTTGGCTTGAAATATTAGGTTGCGGAATGGTTGACCCAGAAGTTTTTAAAGCAGTTGATTATGATTCTGACATATGGCAAGGCTATGCTTTTGGATTAGGTATTGAAAGGATGGCAATGTTGAAATATGGAATTCAAGATATACGATATTTTTATAATGGTGACATTCGATTTTTGAGGCAATTTAAATGAAGATTTCATTAAATTGGTTAAATAATTTTCTGGAATTAAATTTATCTGATAAAGAAATTTCAGATAAACTTACTCAATTAGGCCTAGAGTCTACTTTCAATAAATTAGGCAAAAGTTTCTCTGGTGTTGTTCTAGGAAAAATTATTAAATGTGATCCTCATCCTAATGCTGACAAATTATCTATTTGCATTGTTGATATAGGAGATGTTGAAAATTATGAAATTGTTTGTGGTGCTCCAAATGTTAAATCTAATATTAAAGTGCCTGTAGCAAAAATTGGTGCAGAATTAAATAATGGAAGTTTTATGATAAGTAAAACTAAACTTCGAGGAATTACTTCTAATGGAATGATATGTTCTGGAAAAGAATTGGGATATAACGATGATCATCAAGGTATTCTTGTTTTAGATGTTGATGATTCTTTAGGTACCCCAATTGAAGAAATATTACATTTTAAGGAAGATGTAATTTTTGATTTGGATTTGACTCCAAATAGAGGTGATTGTTTGAGCCATTTGGGAGTTGCTAGAGAGTTATCTATTATATCCAAACAAAAAATTAAAAGAGAAAAATATGAAATAGAAGAAAATAGTGAGATTATTAATGATTTGGTTTCTATTGAAATTCAGGATGAAAAAGCTTGCCCTAGGTATGTTGCTCGTTTGATAAAGGGGATTTCTGTGGGTCCTTCTCCTAAGTGGCTTATTGAATGCCTTGAATCAATTGGTTTGAAAAGTATCAATAATATTGTAGACTTGGCAAATTATGTTTTAATGAATACGGGACATCCTATGCATACTTTTGATTTGCAAAATATCTGTGAAAATAAGATTAATGTAAGATTTGCCAAAAAGAATGAAAAATTAATTACCCTTGATAATGTTGAAAGAAAATTAAATGATTTTCATCTTTTAATATGTGATGCTAAAAAACCGATAGCATTAGCAGGAATAATGGGCGGCTTAAATACTGAAATAACTAATTCAACTAAGGATGTTTTAATTGAAAGCGCATATTTTGATCCAAAAATAATAAGAAAAGGTGCAAAGCAATTAGATCTTTCAACAGAAGCTTCTAGAAGATTTGAAAGAGATACTGATATTGATTCTGTAATAAAGTCTGTAGATGAATTAGCTTATTTAATAAAAAAAGTTGCTGGTGGTGAGATTGTAAATGGAATAATAGATAAGTATCCAGATAAACGTGATAAAACAATAATCAATTTTTCAATAGAAAAATGTAATGCTCTTTTAGGCTTAAGTTTAAAAGAGAAAGAAATTAAAGAGATTTTTCAATTATTAGGCATTGATATGGAAATACATGGAAATGATTTTCATTGTACTATTCCTTCTTATCGAAATGATTTGGAGCGAGATGTAGATTTATTTGAAGAAGTTGCTCGAATAATAGGGTACGATAAGATACCTTCATCAAATATTTTTTCAGCTTCTTTTTCTTCTTTTGTTAATGATGAGCAATTGTTAGATGATAAAATTAGAATGCAATTAAAATCAATAGGTTTCCATGAACATTATTCAAATAGTTTATTAAGTGAAGATTTTACCAAACATTTTAAAAATGGTGATCCTGTAAAAATAAAAAATCCATTGAGCAAAGAAATGGAATTCATGAGAAATTCCATTTTGCCAGGATTAATAATGGCTGCTGTATATAATGAAAAGAGACAGCAGAAAAATTTTAAATTATTTGAAATTGGTACTGTTCATAATTTGTCAAATAAATCTTATACCAATACTAAAGAAAAATTTCATTT
Organism: Fidelibacterota bacterium; assembly: GCA_036338305.1. Classification (GTDB taxonomy): domain Bacteria; phylum Fidelibacterota; class Marinisomatia; order SCGC-AAA003-L08; family D37C17; genus JAYZCM01. Next base: position 2,909 of record JAYZCM010000040.1, read on the forward strand.
AGGATTGATTTGGCATGGTCAATCAGATTTGCATTGGCGACATTATGAAAATAGAGACATTTATAATTGTAAAGGTGAAGTCACTCAATTTTTAAATTCGTTAGGATTTGATAAAATTCAGTTTAAAATTTGCGACATTCAAGGCTTTCAGGCGTCCTTGAAAATATTCCATGATAAAATCCAATTAGGTTTTTTAGGTTTATTAGATGATTTATTGATGAAGAAATATGGCATCAAGTCAAATTTGATGATATGTGATATTTCAATAATGGAATTAAGGCAAATAAAAAAACAAGAAAAATTTGTTTTTAAGCCACCATCACAATATCCTAGTATTAATAGAGATATTGCTTTACAAGTTAAGCAGAATATATCTTCCGAAGATTTATTCCATGTCATAAAGAAAGAAGGTGGTGATTTATTAACAGATGTATGCCTATTTGATGTATATCAATCTGAAGATGTAGGAGATGATAGCAAAAGTTTAGCATTTTCATTGAAATTTCAATCTAAAAAATCAACTTTGACAGATATTCAAGTAGATCCTATTATAAATAAAATTTTGGATTCCTTAAATAAATGTCATGGAGCTATTCAAAGATAAGGAGAGATGTTATGGTATTAAATCCAAAAGTACTGAAAGTTAAGATATTAGGTCAAGATTATGTTGTTCGTTCTTCTGCTGGACAGAAATATTTAAATGAAGTTTCTTCTTATATGAATGAGAAAATGAATGAAGTTAAGGCATCAGGGATTGATGATTCTCAGCAATTAAGAATAGCTGTGTTAGCTGCAATGAATATTACTGATGAATTATTTACTTATAAGAAAGAAAAAAATATTTTCATTGAAAAAGTAGAAGCTAAAACAAAGGCAATTACTGAATTCATTGAAAATAGAATTGAAGAAATTGAGTCAGAAAAAAAATAATGGATACTATTTTATTAAATGGTAGACCCGTTTCAATTTCATTATTAGAGAAATTAAAAGGTAGAATTAATAAGTTATCTACTAATAATGTTGTTCCAAAATTAGCTGCAATTCTTGTTGGAAATGATCCTGCTTCTCAAGTATATGTAAATAGTAAAAAAAAGGTTTTTGAAAATCATGGTTGTAGAAGTGAGACGTTCCATTTTTCTTCCAATTTTAATCAACAAGAAATTATTGATCTTATTGAAAAATTAAATCAAGATGACCAAATTCATGGAATTTTGATTCAATTACCTTTACCAAAAACATTAGATTCAAAAAAAATATTAAATTCTGTTTTACCAGAGAAAGATGTAGATGGTTTTCATCCATTTAATTTAGGCTCTTTATTAGAAGGTAACCCTACTTTCATCCCATGTACGCCAAATGGTATATTGGAAATTTTCAAATTTTATGAGATTCAAGTTTCTGGTCGTCATGTAGTCATTATAGGAAGAAGCAATATAGTTGGAAAACCTTTATTTGCTCTTTTGGCTCAAAAATTTGAAATTGGCAATGCTACTGTTACGCTTTGCCATACTGGTACTAAAAATTTAAAAAAACATATATTAGAGGCTGATATTTTAATAGCAGCAGTTGGTTCACCAAAAATGATAGATGGAAAAATGATTAAGGAAGGTGTAGATATTATAGATGTTGGAATAAATAGAATAGATGATGGTTCTAGTAAAGGATATCATTTGGTTGGAGATGTTGATACTGATTCAGTTCTAGGTGTAGCAAATAGTGTTACTCCTGTTCCTGGAGGGGTTGGCCCCATGACTATTACCATGTTATTGCATAATACGGTCGTATCGGCTGAAAGATGCCGGGAATTAGAATTATCTAAATAAATTCTTATGCCCGTAGTTTAATGGATAAAATGAAGGATTCCGGTTCCTTTGATGCAGGTTCAACTCCTGCCGGGCGTACAATATAAATCAGTTTTAATTTAGAGTATCATAAAGTATTTATAAATAGCTTTATGGCTCTTTATTTAATATATCATAAAAAATAAAATCATTTAAATTTTAATTTGATATGTAAATTAATACATTAGTAATTAAATGTAATATTGATTGATTTGGAAGCGAATGTGACCCTGGTGGGCGCCACGGCCTTCAAAGCCGTTGTTCCGGGTTAAACTGGAAGGTGGGTTCGATTCCCACACGTTTCCGCTAAATTATTGAATTAATTTTCTAACTTATTTAATAATACCATTGTATTTTCAATAGATATTATTAAAAAAAATTTTTGTTTGATGACAATTGATCAAATAGCCATAACTATAATTTTAATAATAACATTTTCTTTATTTGTTTGGGGAAAATGGAGATATGATATAGTGGCAATATTTGCTCTATGTGTGTTATTTATTTTAGATGTTTTGTTAGGTGGAGAAAATTCAAATTTAATTAAAAACCCTGCTAATGTTTTTTTAGGGTTTGGTCATCCTGCTGTTATTACTGTGGCAGCCGTACTTATACTAAGTCGTGCTTTGAGAAATTCTGGAGTGATAGATATGCTATCTTATTTGATAATGCCATTCTCAAAAAAGAGAAACATACATATTTTTAGTTTAAGTAGCCTTGTTTCTATTTTTTCAGCATTCATGAATAATGTAGGTGCGTTGGCATTGATGTTGCCCGTTGCGATAAAGACCTCTCTGAAGCATGGAAGGTCTCCTAGTATAATTTTGATGCCATTGGCTTTTGCTAGTATTTTAGGAGGCATGATTACAATGATTGGTACTCCACCTAATATAATTATTTCCACTTTAAGAGAAACACAATACTTAGAATTGAAAAATCAAGCGTTACTAGATAATGGATCCAATGCTGCAAAATATTTCTCTACAAATGGTATTAACATACACAATTTTCATCCTGAACCTTTTGGAATGTTAGATTTTGGATATGTAGGTGGCATAATTGCTCTTTTAGGATTATTATTTGTTACATTATTTGGTTGGCGTTTGATTCCAAAAAAACAGCAAAGTAAAAGTAAAGATGAATCATTGTTTTCAATTAATGATTATATGACTGAGATTAGAATTCCTGAAAATAGTAGTTTTATTGGGAAAAAAATAAATGAGATAGAAAAAATAACAGATGAGAGGCTTGTAATAGTTAATAGAATAGCTATTGATGAAAAAATTCAGCCAGTAAAAGAAGATCAACTTATTCAAATTAATGATAGATTTCAAATTAAGGCAGATCCAGTAGATTTAAAATTATTAATGGATCAACATGGTATTCGATTAATCAAGAAAATGAGAGATCGCATAGATAAATTGAAAAATGAATCTACAGTTTTCAGAGAAGTATTAGTCATGCCAAATTCTCCATTAGTTAATCGTGATCGAACATATTTTCGAAGAAGAACATCTAATTCATTAACTGTAATGGCTTTAGCTCGTCAAGATCAGCCCCTTAAAAAACGATTGTCTGATGTTATTTTCCAAGTAGGTGACGTATTATTATTACAAGGTGGGCTAGATAATATGAATGAAAATATTTCTATTCTAAATTTGGCTCCTTTGGAACATCGAGAAGTTCAGGTAGGTGTTTTTTCTAAAGTGAGTTTTGCTTTGTCAGTTTTCATGGGTTCAATTATAATTAGTATGCTTGGAATCTTACCTACGACAGTTTCTTTTTTAGGCGCAATTTTATTTTTTTTATTTAGTGAAATTTTATCAGTTAGAGAATTATATGATCAAATTGATTGGCCCATAATTGTTCTATTAGGGGCAATGATGCCGATTAGTGATGCACTTCAACATACAGGCATCACTGAAATGATTTCCATGGCTATGGTTGATGTTACACAAAATTTGCCAATATGGCTTACTGTGGCAATCATCATGGTTATTACAATGTCATTGTCAGATATTATTAATAATGCTGCTACAGCGTTAATTATGGCACCTATAGCAGTGGGTATTGCTGTTGCAATGGGAGTTAATCCTGATGCATTTTTAATGGCAGTTGCAATAGGTGCATCATGTGCTTTCTTGACGCCAATTGGCCATCAATGTAATGCATTGATCTTAGGGCCTGGGGGATATAAGTTTTCTGATTATTGGAAGATGGGTTTGCCATTGGAAATATTAATTGTAATAATGGGTACTCCACTTATATTATATTTTTGGCCATTATAAAAAGACCTCATGAAAATGAGGTCTTTTTATAAGTTACAATTGAGCTTATTTTGTTTTATTTTATAAAAGAATGAACATTATTTATATCTTTGCCTATAAGCTTCAACTTTTTCTTCCATTTCTTCTACTAATTCTGCAGCTCTAATTGCTTCATAAATAGCTTGATCTGCTTTTATTTTAGATAGAAGCCGTGCAGCAGCAGCATGTTCATCAAACTCTACTAAAACGAATGCATGGTATATTTTCATTCCATTACTGTTTTCAACTTGAATTTCTCTTTTTACAACTTTAACATTTTCAAGTTGATTTGAAATCGTATTCTCGGAGGTTGTTGAAAATTGATCTAATAATTTAGACTCAGAGGATAGTCCTGTTTCTTCTTGAACTCTTTTCGTGTACCCTGACCATTCAGATTTTATCATTTGAGATAAATTTGTAACAGCAGCAACTCTTGCTTTATCAACAGCTAGTTGCATTGATTGGCTAGTTCCATCGGCAGCTTCATAAATAAATCCTTCTTTTGTAGGGTTGTCTAAATACCAACCAGGTACATTCTTAAGAGTTTTACGAGAGGCTTCTGGTGAGAGATCTGGTCCAGACTTTGAACTACATCCTATGATAAATAGTGCGAGACATAAATAGCCCAAGTATAGTATGTTCTTCATTTTTGCTCCTATTTTTAATTTATTAAATAATAAAATGATAAAAAAGTTCCATTATAATATAAGGGTTTTAATTATCATACAATATGAAATACATTTTATTTAAATACAATTGAATAAACTTTGTATGTTGAAAATTTAATTTGATTAAATTATACTTTAGGAAAATGACATGATTTTCTTTACTAGATTATATCGTTTTAGTTGGTTACTTCTTGTTTTTTTATTAATTTTTTTTAATAGGCAAAATATTTATTGGGTAATATTTACGTTGTTTATCCTATTTTTTGTTTCAAGCATTGCCATTCTACGTGCTTTGGAATCAAGAAAGCAGTGGCGGTCTTATATTAAAGAAGAAAATTTAGATGACACTGTTCCTAAATAGTTCATGTAATTTATTAAAATGAACTATTTTGGTATTCATATGTTAACAATATATTTATAATCATAAATGATGAAAAATATAAACAAATGAACCGCTTATTTAGATTGTCCCTTTTGATTATGGGTTGTTATTTTTTTTCCTGTGTCTATTTTAATACTTTTTATAATGCTGAAAATTCATATAAGAAAGCATTGATTATCATAGAAGAATCGCCAATAATAGAAGATGAAAAACTTCCTTCTCAAGCAAAAAAACTTCTTGGTGAAGCAATTGATAATAGTAAAATTGTTTTAAGGAAATATCCTGAGAGTAGGTATGTTGATGATGCAGTGTTTATTATTGCAAAAGCATCATTTTTAAGAGGAGAATCTGCCATTGCAGAGAGTTATTTCAAGCAATTATTGAGAGATTACCCTCAAAGTAAATATTATGGATTATCAGAAATTTGGCTTGCATACACATATTTAAGGATGGATTTGATTGGGCGAGCAAAAGACAAGATAAATATTCTCATGATGAAACAAAATAAAGACCGAGAAAAAAACTATTTGATTCATAACATATTGGCTGAAATTGCATTAATGGAAAATGATGTAAATGAAGCATATTATAATTATGAAAGAGCATCAGATTTTGCTCCATCAAAATCAAAACAAGTATCAATGTTAAGTAAATTGATATTTATTGCTGAAAATAATGAAGATAAAGATAAAGCTTCTAAATATTTATTAGATCTCGCAGATGTTGCCACTCAGAAAGTTCGGATTGATGCTAGAATGAAGTGGGTTCAGTATCAAAGAGAATTAGCAAATTTTGAAGCAGTTATTTCAGAAATTCAACGTTTATTGTCCATGAGTGAATTTTCTAATGAATTCATGCAATTAGAATTAGAATTAGGGAAAGTATATAAAACTTGGGGTGATAATGAATTGGCTAAAGAAATGTTTGGCATGATGGTAGAAAAATATCCTAATTCTAAAAAAGATGAAATGTCTGAAGCATTTTATCAATTAGGAATATTGGCGCTTATGGAAGATTTCAATATTGATTTGGCGTTAGAATATTTTGAAAATGCTAAGGAAGTTAAAAGGTCTTCTTTTTATGGTCGCGCATCTCAAGACATGATGACAAAAATTAATCAGTATGAATCATTATTGGAATTATATTCTGACGTAGCTTCTAATTCTAATGATGCTGTAATAGATAATGGTGAATATGAAAAAAATAGTGAGGAGGCCCTCGATTCTAAGGCTAAAGAAAAATTCAATAAGAATTTCCCTTCTGAATCATCTAAGTTTAATTCTGGAGAATTAAAACCAGATTCATTGCTTTTTATGATTGGAGAAATGTTGTTATATGATTTTAATCATAAAGAATCATCATTTTCTAAATTTAAATCATTAGCTGATGAATATCCTCATTCTCCCTTTGCTGAGCAGTCTTTATATGTATTGTCATATTTTGATTCTGAAGGGATGTGGCTTTCAAATCTTGAAGAACAATATCCATCCTCTATTTTTTTAAATTCTGATTCTTCTAAAGTTGATACGTCATTAACCATGCATATGAAAAACAAAAGAGACCATGCATGGGCAATCGGTGAGATTTCACAAATAGATTCTTACAATGAATTCAATCGACTTTATAATGAATATGGTGATACTTTGTCTGGGTATATTCGAGCATATATTAGTGATTATTATTTGAATGATTTAGGTTTGGCAGTTAAAAATTATAAAGAATTTGTAGAGAAATTTCCTGCACATGAATATTATGCAAAAGTAGAAAATCGCTTACAAATAATAGAGAAGGATTTAGAAATACAGAAGTCAATTTCACAACAAGCCATAAAATATTATAGAGCTATTGAATATTTTAAAAGTTCACATGATTTTGATTCAACTCAGGTTTTGTTGGATGAAATTACCAAAGGAGAAAAATCAAAATATAAAGATGCTGCAAATGATTTCAAATCTACAATACGTGATTATAATAAAATTTTATCTGATATAAAAAGTAGACAACAACCTTCTGGTGAAGTGATAAAAGATAGTACAATTATTAATAATCAAGTTGATTCATTATTATTTCTAATTGGTAATTTGTTCCATTATGAATTAGAATTATTAGACTCTGCAAATTTTTATTATAAAAAATTGATAATTAATCATAATCAATCAAAATATAGGGCAAAAGCTTTAAAGTCTTCATTAAACATAGAGCATGATGATAAGTGGATGGAAATTTTATCAAACGAATATTCTGATTCATCATTTACCAATGATTCTATTTTAATTCAATCAATTTTTGATATGAGTATATTAAATGATGATTTGCTTTCAAGCCATGATGATTTGATTAATGTGTGTGATGATTATTTAAGTTTTTTTTCTGACTCAACAGATTCAATAAATATGCCAATGGATACTAGTTTTATCACACTTGATACAATTACCTCAAATTTAAATGATTCTATTAATAAACTTGACAAAAATGACATTAATATCGATAATGCTACATTAGTTTTGGACACATCTTTAAAAAATAAAATGCCCAATGATTATGATATTGATTCTACTATCATAATAGAAGAAAACATTTTAGGAAATAATTTTAATAATGATTTCTTAGATGAAGTGCAGAGTCTTAATGATTCTGAAAATAATGAATTGATGTATCAGGATTATATTGTTAAAAAGAGAGAAACTTTATATGGAATTGCTTCATCTGTATTGGGGGATGCAAAAAAGTGGTCATTAATTTATGAATGGAATAAAGAATTGATGGGGTTTGATTCTACTTTGATTTTTCCATATCAGGTATTGAAAATGAAAGTTGAATCGATTATGGATGATAATGTGAAAAAAGAAGATTCTAGATATGTGGTGAGAGATGGTGATACTCTATGGAAAATTGCAGAACAAGAATACGGAGACCCCTATGCTTGGAAATTATTGCTACATGATAATAAACAACAATTTGATGATCCGAACAAAATTCAAATCAACCAAGAATTAATTATCAGGT
>JAYZCM010000041.1:0-5057 GCA_036338305.1 Fidelibacterota bacterium
TTTTTTTAAATGTGTTAACACATTATCCAAAATCACATGTGCATCTGATTGCGTATTTTCAGCATTTGGCATGCCGCTAGAAAATCCATAACCCCTAAAGTCCGCAATTATGAAATTAATGTTTTTTTGATTATATACTTGAGCAATATCATCATAATCAATTACTATTTCTCCATTACCATGAAAAAATAATATTGTTGGGAATGACTCACTTTTAAGATGACATCTAATGCCAACCTGTACATCCTTTGCAACCTCTATTAACATATCTTTTTCACCCATTTCCTGATATGATTTTCTAGGATGAAAAAGAAATGAGTTTAAAATATTCATATCCATGTCTTCACCATTAATTATTGTTGTTAATGCTAATATTAAGCTTATGATCACCATTGATAATTTGAATCTATTTCATGCATATTTTATTAAAGATTTTTTCTTTATGATGGTTCATCATGGGATTAAAATGTTAATTTTCCCCTAATGGACGCCATTAGTCAAATTAAATTTCTAAGAACAAAAATCAATCATCATAACATTCAATATTATGTACATGATGACCCCATCATTTCTGATTCTGAATACGATGGTCTCATGCAAGATCTATTACGTCTTGAAAAAGAAAATCCTAATCTTATTACACCTGATTCTCCTACTCAAAGAGTTGGCGCAAAACCACTAACAGAATTTAAAAGCATTACGCATAAATTGCCCATGCTATCTCTTGCAAATGCAATGAACATTGATGAGCTAAAAGAATTTGACAAACAAATAAAAAAAGGGCTGGGTCAAGAAAAGGATGTGGAATATGTAGCTGAACCAAAACTAGATGGGTTGGCGGTAGAACTAGTATATGAAAATGGCATTCTAACCCATGGTTCAACTAGAGGAGATGGTACAACTGGAGAGGACATTACTCAAAATTTAAAAACCATACGCGCCATTCCACTTGTCATTAATAAAAATCCTCCCTCATTACTAGAAATTAGAGGTGAAGTATACATTGGTCATTCTGATTTTAAAAAAATGAACAAAAAACGTTTAGAAAAAAATGAGCCTCCTTTTGCTAATCCAAGGAATTGTGCAGCAGGTAGCCTAAGGCAACTTGATCCATTAATTACAAGCCAAAGACCACTTAGAATTTTTTGTTATGCCCCAGGTGTTATTGAAGGAATAAAATTTGAAAGTCAAAAAGAATTTCTAAATACATTACCTGATTGGGGCTTTCCCGTAAATCCTCATGTTAAAATTGGAAGTGGAATAAATTTTTTAATTAATTATTATGAAAATGCTGACCAATTGAGACAAACATTAGAGTATGATATAGATGGCGTAGTATTTAAAGTGAACTCTTTTCAAAATCAAGATGAACTAGGCATGAGAAGCAGGTCTCCAAGGTGGGCAATTGCTGGCAAATTAAAAACTCAACAAGTCACTACTAAAATATTAAACATAGAACCAAGCGTGGGTAGAACAGGTGCCATTACTCCTGTTGCAAGGCTAGAGCCCGTTTCAGTTGGAGGTGTGCTTGTTTCTAATGCAACATTACATAATCAAGATGAAATTAATAGAAAAGATGTACGCATTGGTGACACAGCTTTAATCCAAAGAGCAGGAGACGTCATACCTGAAGTGGTGAAAATAATTCTTGCTAAAAGACCTCCCAATACAGAGCCTTATGTTTTACCAACCATGTGTCCTATTTGTGAAAAAACAATACATAGACCTAAAGGAGAAGTTGTAGCACGTTGCGAAAATAAAAATTGTCCAGCGCAAATTAAAGGTCAAATAGAACACTTTGTCTCAAAAAATTGCATGGACATTGAAGGCTTTGGTACTAAACTTGTAGAACAACTTGTAAAAAATGAACTAATTAAAAATATTTCTGATATTTTTAATTTAAATATGGAGATATTATCAAATTTAGATAGAATGGCGGAAAAGTCTGCCCAAAACATCCTAAACTCAATTGAAAAATCTAAACATACTACCATGGCGCGATTCATTCATGCACTTGGAATTCGTAATGTAGGTGAACATTCTGCAAAAGTTTTAGAAAAATCTTTTGAAGGAAATTTATTTCTTCTCATGAATGCTACCATGGAATCATTAATGAAAATACATGAAATTGGAGATATTATGGCAGAGTCAATACATGAATATTTCAGCATGCATCATAATATTAAAATGATTAAAACCTGTTTGGATGCAGGTGTTTATTTTAAAAAAGTAGAAAAAATTCAACCATCTAAATATTCAGGAAAAATCTTTGTTTTTACAGGATCTCTTGAAAAATTTACTAGAAAAAATGCTCAAGACATGGTAGAAAGCATGGGAGCACGTGCTAGTAATTCTGTAAGCAGTAAAACAAATTTTCTAATAGCAGGCCCTGGGGCTGGATCAAAACTAAATAAAGCACTTGATCTTGGGATAACCGTTCTAACTGAAGATGAATTTTTAAAATTAATAAATGAAACTAATGAGTGAGAAAAATGGTAATGCTTTTTTTTCCAAAGAACTTTTCAAAGAATGGTACTTTAAAAAAGGTCTAATCTTAATTGATATTTTTATTGTAATTGGGCTCATTCAATACTTTATTTTTAACGGATCATTTAATGAAATGATTAAATGGATACTTAACTTATTAAATTATTAAAAAAATGAAACAAATCATAATATCTAAATATGGCCCTCCAAGCGTCTTACAAGTTCAAGACGCACCAAACCCTATACCTCGAAAAAATCAAGTTTTAATCAGAAATTATTTTTCTGGAATTAATTTTTCAGAAATAATGGCTAGAATGCGATTATATCCTGGTGCACCAAAACCACCAACAAGTTTGGGAGGTGAAGGTTGTGGCATAATAGAAGCTGTTGGCGATGATGTGAAAAAATTTAAAAAAGGTGATAAAGTAATGGTTTTATCGCGCCATGGTAGCTACTCTACACATATTTGTTCAAATGAAAATTTAGTAATGCCTTTATCAGAAAATTTTTCATTTGAAGAAGGAGCCGCCTTTCCTGTTATTTATTTGACAGCCTACATGATGATGTTTAACTTAGGAAACTTTCAAAAAAATGAAACTATTTTAATTCATGGTGCAGGAGGAGGAGTGGGAACAGCCGCCATACAATTAGCACAAGCCATTGGGGGAAACATCATAGGAACTGCTTCATATTGGAAACATGAAAAATTAAATGAAATGGGAATAGAAAATTGCATTGATTATACCAATGAAAATGTTTATGAAAAAGTAATGCAATTTACTAATAACCGAGGAGTAGATATAATAATAGATCCTGTTGGAAGTGATAATTGGAAAATAAGTTATGAATGTTTGGCGCCTCTAGGTAAAATGATAATTTTTGGAGATCAAAATTTTGTCAAAGGCAAATCATTTAATTTATTTGCTTTAATGAAGGAGATGTTTTCCATGCCAAAATATAAACCAATGGATTTGATGAGTAAAAATAAAAGTGTCATGGGTTATCATCTTGGTCGACTAGCTGGAGCAGAAGATAAAATACAAGAAGCTGCATCTAAATTATATGATTTAGCTCAAGCTGGAAAAATTAAACCCATCATAGATAAAGTTTTTCCATATACTGATGCCCCACAAGCACATGAGCATATTCAAAATAGAAAAAATTTTGGGAAAGTACTTTTAGACTTTAATGGGAAATAATTGATCAATCTCAAAAATATATATATAAACCATAACTAATTTATCAGTTATGTTTATAGAAAATATTGAGTTATTTTGTTAATTACATATAATGAATCATGCACTTTATTAAATAAAATATAAATGTCTATGGATGAAAAAAATAAAAATCAAGTTCAATTATTAGACTTAATTGGCAATACGCCCTTGTTAGATGTTAGTTTTTTAACGGAAAAACCCAATATTTCATTATTTGCAAAAGCAGAATGGATGAACCCTGGCGGTTCATTAAAAGATCGTCCAGTAAAAAGAATGTTAACTGAAGCCATTAAATCAGGTGAACTTACAAAAGATAAAATAATCATAGACTCCTCTAGTGGAAATGCGGGAATAGCATATTCAATGATTGGAAATGCCCTAGGATATAAGGTGGAAATTGTAATTCCAGGCAACGCAAGCATGGAGCGTAAGCAAAGAATGCAAGCACATGGAACACATATAATAGAAACAGATCCAATTGAAGGGTATGATGAAGCTCTTCGACATGTTCATAAACTAGTTGATGCTAATCCTGAAAAATATTTTTTATGTGATCAATATGCAAATGATAATAATTGGTTAGCACATTACCATGGAACAGCTGAAGAAATAATATATCAAATGGATGGAGACTTTGAATATTTTGTTAGTGGAATTGGAACAGGTGGATCCATTACTGGAATTGGTAGAAAATTAAAAGAAAGAAATCCAAATATTAAAATTTATGGAATACGACCTGAAGTATGGCCTGGCATAGAGGGCCTAAAACCTTTAGGGTCACCAGAAGACATAGTACCAAAAATCCTTGATGAATCTGTCGTTGATGAATGGATTTACATTACTGCAGATGAAGCAAAACATTGGTGCCATGTCTTATCAAAAAATGGAATTTTTACAGGGCAATCATCTGGATGTTATATGGCAGCATGCTCAAAATTAATGGGAAAAATAGAATCTGGAAGAATAGTAACCATTTTTAATGATTTTGGAGACAGATATTTTAGCGCAGGACTTTGGAGATAACATGACAACCATTCATATTACTAAAAAAATAGAAGAAGAATTTAAACTTCATGGCGAAAATGAATATCCTCATGAATGCTGTGGTTTTATATTAGGGCATTTTAAAAATAAAGAATCATACGGATTAGAATATGTGCCAGCAACAAATGTAAAAGAAGAAAATAGAGAGCGCAGATTTTTAATTGATCCAAAAGCATATCAAAATGCTGAAGACACTGCTGATGAAAAAGGCCTTTCTGTTATTAGTATAGTGCATTCGCATCCAGATCATCCTCATAAGCCGTCAGATTTTGATAGAGACCATGCATGGCCTGGATTTAGTTACATAAT
>JAYZCM010000042.1:0-8165 GCA_036338305.1 Fidelibacterota bacterium
TTGATTCTAGATTTTAATATCATAGAAAAATCAAACAATGAGAATGAACCTTCTAATAGTGATATTATTGAGAATATTACAAATCTAAATCAAATCAATGGGATTAATGTTTCAGTAAATAATGTATCACAATTATCCATAAATGCTACAACCATTAGTCCTGCACCTTTTATTATCATTCCAACTTTAAATGAAAGATTGGATTATTCATATTCATTTCCCAATCAATCACGAGTCATAATCAGGATCTTTGATGCTTCTGGCAAGTTTGTTACTTCATTATTAGATGAATATTATGAAGACGCCGCAACAATATTTAGGGATGAGTATCATTCTTCTTGGGATGGAAGAGATCAATTAGGACAAATTGTACCTCCTGGTACATATATCATACATATTGAAGCAATGAACCCCTCAACAGGTCAAACTCAAACAGATACTGCACCAATAGTAGTCGGTGTAAGATGATGAAAAAAATATTTTTTTTCATTTTACTAAATTTTTTCTATTCTCAATCCATAAGTGATTATCCTTATGCAAGTGCTAAGCCTACTGGAATGGTTGGTGCCGTAGTCTCAGAAACAGGAGATAGCTGGAGCATTTTTCACAACCCTGCTGCAATAGTAGAAATAGATGATTATAATTTTTCAATTGGTAATTCAACACTGTATGGTTTTAAGTGGTTGCCATATCAACAAATCAATGGATATGTAAAAATACCTATTTTAGGCAATATAGGTTTAGGAATAAGCCAACTAAAAACAGAAAATGGCACTATTACCTTATCAGAAGAAAATACGCTATCACTTGCTCAAGGAATCTCATTGCAACGCGATAAAAATTCACACCTGTCCATTGGGTATACGATGAATTTCATCCAATGGGATTTAGCAAAGTCTGCAGGCTCAAATGGTGATGGAACAAATGGAATTGACATTGGAAGTATCAATACAATGTCAATTGATATTGGCGTATTAGCATCACTTCGATCAAAATTTCGATTTGGTGCTTTTGTAAAAAACTTTTCATCTAATACAATTGGAATTGGATCTACTAGGCAAAATTTAACTAGGAGAATTAATCTAGGCATAACTTACATGCCATTACCTGATTTTTCAACATCATTAGTGTCTGAAAAAATAATTGGGAATGAAGAGCTGCAAATAAAAGGATCAATGAGTTATGATATAAATTCTTTTATTGAAATATTTTCAGGAGTTCAAGCAAATCCAAATCGTTTAGGGATGGGAATGACCATAAATATCATAGGCCATGAAATTTGTTATGCAATAATAACACACCCAGTATTACCATTGACACAACAATTTAATTTAATACTATTTCCATGATTAAATCATTTACCATACTAATTATGGTTATAACCATTAGCAATGGACAAAAAATCAATTTAAATACTGATGATCTAAGTAAAATGCATACACTTGATCTATCCATAGATCAAATTAATGAAATAATTGATTATAGAGAACGTACAGGGAAAATAGATGACATCTATGAATTGCTAGCAATTTCAAATATTAGCATTCAAGATATACATGCCATAAAATCTTCAGTTACAATTGAAAAAACTCAAAGCACTAGTTTTGAAAAAGACATGCAAAGAGCATCATATAAACTTGGACAATGGATTAGTAATGAAGGTAATTCTGAAGGTTTATCAGAAACTTGGCTAGATAGGTTTTACGAGCCTCAAAACATAAATAAGATGACATATGATGATTTAATGTTATTACCAAATTTAAGCCCTATTGATGTGACAGCTGTTTTAAAACAAAAACAAAGAGGTTATATTAATGGTAATTTTGAATTAAAAAACTCACCAGGAATTAGTTACTGGGGATATAAAAATTTAATTGATTTTATTCGTTTTGAAGATAATAAAAATAGTCAAAAAGAAGTTCACATGAGATTTAATTCTCTCATGCGTTCAATTCCCATAACGTCAAACCCTGATGATGAAGGAACAATAGCAGCATTTGAAAAAACAAGCAATCCAGAACAATTTCATAAATTTTCCATTACTTATGGAGATAATATAAAAGGAGGGTTGTCATATCATAAGCAAATGGGCCAACCAGATAGCATTTTTACTTTAAAAAAGTTTTTACAAAGTGATAACATTAAATTATTTAATAAATTGATTATTAATCGACTCATATTAGGTAATTTCACAACATCTTTTGGTCAAGGAGTAATATTTGAATCTAGTGATAACTTTAGTCCAAGAAGAACAGGTTTTGGTTTTTCAAAAAGAGCGGAAGGAATCCATGGTGATTTAACACGTTCATCGCAATATGTATTGTACGGTTTAGCCATGCAAGCATCATATGATAGAATAAGAACTACATTCTTTGTATCACATCATCCAAGAGATGCAATAATCAATGCAGATGAAAGTTTTACCTCACTCATAGTTATGCAACCTAGATTGCCCTTTGGTGCTTATGAAGATAAAACTAAAATTTTTCATCCATTAGTAAATTCACTAAATGAAATTACATGGGGAGGAAATATTAGATTTTCTCCAATCATTGGTACAAATTTTGGATTTACTTTTTTTGAAAGCCTATATGATAGACCTCATATACCACAAATAATAAATACAATTACAGGTGGAATTGATGATACTGATGCAGGGTTTAATTCAGATGATGATTATGATGATTATTCAGGTGATGCATATTATCTTAATTACATTACAAATTCTGCTGACTCTGAAGTTGCAGCAATGGATACCTCCATTGCAAAATCTGTATTTTGGGATGACGCACAATCATATTTTCGCGTAAGAGGATTTGATTTTTCAACTGTATTAAATAATATTTCCATTCAGGGTGAATATGGTGAAATGTTAAAAGATGATAAAATATTTCTTCTTGGAAGAAATCCTTCAGCATTTGTCTTAAGCACATACGCACAGTTTGATAATTTCAACTTATTCATGTTATATAGAAATTATGATCTTAGATATGACAATCCATATCAACGATCTTTTTCCAATTATCAACGTTATAAAACAAGTATATTGGAAGATGCGTATTGGTTAGAAGATCCAATATTCAGCTATCTATATTCAGCAAATCCTCAACCACAATCAGAAGAAGGTGTATTTGTTTCCTCTAGATACCAATTTCATCGCGCAATGGTTGGGACATTAAATTGGGACACATGGAATCGCAAAGCAGACAATGCAAAATATTATCGAACTGTTGCTTCTTTGGATTGGAGACCAGCATTTAATTTTAGAATCAAAATTAGACAAAAATGGCAAGCAAGAGGTCAATTTGACATTCATAATCCTAGCCCATTTTATTCAAGAGAAACACGTATTCAAGCTCGACTTCGAATGTCTAGATATAACCAATTTGAAATACTCTATTCTAATGGATACACGACATTCTCTCCTAGACCTAGATTGACTGACAATGCATTAGGTGGTGAAATGATGGTGGGAGACATTGGGTCTCCAGATCAAACCATAGGTTTTAGTTTTTCACATCATCTAGATGAAAATTTTACTATAAAAAGTGGTTTATTATATATTCAAGGTTTTCTATGGTATTTTGAAGATACTGATTTCAGAATTTTTAATTCTGAAAATGGCTCTATTCATAATTGGATTTCTGTGGATTTAAAACCTTCTACATTATTTCGAATAATGTTTAAAATTAGCTATTCAAATGATGCAATGTCTAGTAAAATAATTGAAGGACAATCCCCTGAAGGGTATTGGATACAAAATCCACAAATCACAAATGAAAAAATAGATTATAGATTACAAATAAGTTATGCTCTTTAAATTACTAATCATATTAATAACCCTATCGCCTTTAATGGGACAATCTATGTTCAATCGATGGATTGGAAGTGACCCATTCTCAGGTTCATCTAAAAGTACAGCAATGGGTAATTCACACATTTTAAATTCAATCGGTAGTGCAAATACTAGATTTAATCCTGCAAATTTAATTAATGAAAATTCTATTTTTACTTTTGACATTCAACTTGAACAAACCTCAATTTTTGAAAGATGGAGCATGCCAATACGAGACAGTTTTGATGATGTTCTTGCTAATGCAGATTATGTTGCCAATGAGTTTTCACAATTTGGCATTAGAGGAGGCCTATCGTCATCCATTAATATTTTCCAACTTGGACAAATAGGTATTGGTTTTCATTCTGCACCACTTACCAATTTTAAATATCATTATACTGAAGAAGTAAGAGGTACTAATCAAATTGAAGATGGAGAATATGCAAGTAAAGATCCAATTGTAGGATATCACAATCTGAAAACATCCGGTGCCATGCAAATATCATCTTTAGGAACTGGCTTTGGAATAAATTTAATTAAACAACTAAAAATAAAATTTGGACTTTCCATCAATCAGATTCATCGTTCAACAATAACAGATAATGTCACTATTGATTCGCTATATTTAGAGGATCTAACAAATTTATCAACAGTTACAAATGTAACTCAAAGATCTAAAACTGATGAAACTAATTTTATAACATTAAGTGCAATGCTACAATTAACTCCAAAAATCACATTAGCAAGCTCATGGGAAAGTAGTGCAAAACTCAAATCAAAGAATTCTTCTGCAATCATTAATAATGAAAATGGACTCTTTCAATACTGGAATAATCAAGATTATGCAATTAATGGCCATAATTATTTAAAACCAGAAATATTAAGTTTTGGAAGTTCATTTTTTTCCAATAACCACTCAAAAACATTAATTAGTTTTGAATTTAATCGCATTTTTTATGATAATCATTATTATTTGAATGATTTTAACATAATTAAATTTGGTTTTGAACATATAACACAATTTGGCACACCAATAAGAGCTGGATTGACTTATAAAACTCCATCCATGAATGCCATGGAGCCCATATCAATCTTAACATTTGGATCTGGAAAAAAAATAAATAATTTAATTTTAGATATTACAGGCACATACTGCTTACAATCTTTTAAACATCCAGACCTCTTCCCCGTAGAAGGAGATGTTAGATTAGATTATGATCTTATTCGTGACTCTCAATTCCATTTATCATTATCTCTTTCCTATCAGTTATAATGAAATTAGTATTCTATAGCTATTTCTTTTATTCAATTATTTTTGCAGAAACAATAAAAATTAATTTAGTTGCAACAAATGACCTACATGGTATCATTGGTAAACAAGAGGCTTCATTTATGAACCCACAATATCCACCTACCATAATAGGAGGTTCAGCTTTTTCAAAATATATTGATGAATTAAGAATTGAAGCTGAAAATAAAAAAGAAGGAATTATTATTTTAGATGGAGGTAATTTTTTTCAAGGAAGCCCTTTAGGTTTGCATGATGCTGGAAAAACAATGATTGAATGGATGAATCGCATTGGTTATGATGCTCTTGTACCAGGTATTTATGATTTTATTTTAGGTGACAAAAACTTAAATGAATTATCAAAACAATCAACATTTCCATTTTTATTTTCTAATATTATATGCTCAAATTGTCCACTTACATCTAAAAACATAACTCCTTATATCATAAAAAGCATTGCAAATGTAAAAGTAGGAATACTTGGAGTTGTTAATTCAAAAATTAAAGATTTTGTGTTAGACGAAAATTTATTTGGTACCAATACTTTAAATGAAATAGAAATAATTCAAAAATGGATTAAAGAATTAAAAAATAAAGGAGCAGAAATAATAATTGTACTTACTAGCTCAGGAGTCCCTTGGGATCGTGAAGAAGAGTATGCAATATTTAAAACTAAAGTTCATAAGGGTGAAATAACAGAAAAATCATCATTAAATGCATTAGAAATGGCATATTTTTTAGATGATGTAGATTTTGTTGTTGCTGGTGGTAATTCAAAAGGCTACCCTTTGCCATGGCAAGACCCTCATAGCCATGTATATGTGATGCAAGGCTATGGAGGTGGAACAGAATTTTCTCATGTTAAATTACTTGTAGATAAAGAAACCCATCTATTCATGGGCTATGAAACTGTAGTTGATGGCAAAGCAAGCCAAACTTTACTTGCTGATGATTTTTCTTATGATCAACAGGATTATGATTGGATTGAATCAAAAATAAATGAATCAAAGAATTTCACATTCAAAAGAGAATTCCCTAAATCAAAAAAACTTAATAAATCACTCAATAACAATCAATGGAATTTCCCCAATATAAATCATAAAGAGAAAATTGAAATTATTACATGGAACTGCGAATTTTTTCCTAACGCTAATGATTCAACTATTTCTGCATTATCTGAGGCCATTAATGAATTAGATGCAGATATCATAGCATTTCAAGAGCTACGTAAACTTGGCTGGTTTGGTAAATTAATGCAAGAAGTTCCACAATATAACTATATTGTATCTCATCAAACTTCTTTTATGGATTTAGCAATCATATATAAGAAAGAATTTTTCACATTAATTGAACAAAGTGAACCATTTGCCGAAAATGATTATAATTTTGCAGGAAGGCCTCCTTTACAAGCTGATTTAATTTATTCATTTGAAAATAAAGAAATACCTATTTCAATAATCAATCTTCACATGAAATGTTGTGATTCAGGCTTGTATCGTCGAAAAAAAGCCTCTGAAATGTTACATGAATACATTGATGAAATTATTGAAAAAAAATCAAATATAATTGTTCTTGGCGATTGGAATGATGATACAAAAGACAAACCAGGGCAACATTGTTTTGATCCATTCTTTACTGATGATAGATTTGTTTTTACAACAAAAGAAATTTCAAAAGACGTTAAACAGGCATCTTATCCAAAAGAACCTTATGTTAGCTTTTTAGATCATATTATGATTTCAATGTCGCTTATTCCTGAAAATAAATATGATGTCATGACCATTCCAATGGGAAAATACATGGGAGGATATGAAATTTATGATGCTTATATTTCAGATCACTTACCTGTATTATTATCTTTTCCTGTTACAAACTAATATAATATAAATCACATTTTAATTTTTAACTTTAATATAAATTATTTTAATTTTCTTAAAATTAATGAAAATGAAAAAATATCTAAAAATATTCATATTATTAATTTGGTCTACAACTGTTACCCAAGAATGTCCTCCAGCTGATACACTATCCATAGATCCATTACAAGATTTATGGTCTATTCCATCATATAATCAATGGAATGAAGCGGAAATAATGACATGGAACATAAAAAATTTTCCAATAAATAATAATACCATAAATTATGTTAATGAAATAATATTAGATGTTCAACCAGATATTATCGCATTTCAAGAAATTAATAATGAAACTGCATTCAATACTTTAGCTAATGATATTCAATCTTATGAATTTATTTCTTCAGGAAGCGGCTTGGCACTGGCAGTAAGATCAGATATCATTAATATCATAAGTTGGACTACATTATTTCCAAGTTCAGGATATGAATTTGCTTGGAGATTCCCTTTATTAGTTGAGTTAAACTGGGTTTGTGGAATAAATGCAATGGCGCTTCACATTATCAATATTCATTTAAAATCAGGAAGCTCTAATGAAGATTTTAATCGACGTTACGATTCAGCTGAAATGCTCTCAGATTATGTAAATGATCATCCAAATAAAAATTTTATTATTTTAGGTGACTATAATGATGAAATTACCGATTCAGAAAATAATAATTCTCTATGGCCCATGATTGAAAATGAACAAATTATCTTTGCAACAGAATCAATTGCAAATATTGATTATTATGCGAGCTTTCCTAGTTGGCCTAGTTTTATTGACCACATAGCTTTATCTTATAATTTATATGATGAATTTATTAATGGAAATATAAATACCCTGCGCATTGATGATTATACAGGATATAATTTTTATCAAAATAATATTTCTGATCATCGACCAATAATTTTATCCTTTCCCATTGAGATGGTAGAGCTTAATACAAACCTTGTGATAAATGAAATCATGGCAAACCCTTTAGCTTCAGCAGATGCTTCTGGCGAATGGATAGAAATTACTAATGTTTCAGAAACTGAAATTAATTTAAATGGCTTAATAATTAAAGATAATGATTCTGATCAACATATTATTTCAGATCATGATTTAATCATACAACCTAATGGTTTTCTAACATTAGGAATT
>JAYZCM010000043.1:0-17466 GCA_036338305.1 Fidelibacterota bacterium
CCCATAAGCGTTTGCCATATTTGGTAAGCCTTTGATAATTCCAAGATATATTACCATGAAAATAATGATTGTTATTCCAATGGTTCCTAAAAATGTAGAGACTTTTGGTTTGTATTTATTATAATATATTATTAATGCAATAAAGGGTAGGGCTAAAAGATTTAATAGATGAATTCCTATGGCAAGACCAAACATATATGAAATGAAAAGTATGTACCTAACATTGCCAGGATGGCCTGAATTTGTATTCCATTTTAAAATCAACCAGACAACTATGCTAGTAAAAAAAGTAGATAATGAATATACTTCCGCCTCTACTGCATTAAACCAATGAGAATCTGTCACAGTAAAGGTGAATGCTCCTATTAATGCGCTGCCATAAGTGATTAGATAGTCTGGCCAAGATTTTGCTTTTCCTTTCCATTGTTCTATTAGTTGAACAATGATTAGGTACAAGAACATAACGGCTAATGCACTGAAAATTGGAGATATTAAATTAACTCGAGCTCCTAAATCTGAAAAAGTAGGCAACTGAGAAAAAAAATTTCCCAATAGAAGGTAAAATGGCGTTCCTGGTGGATGAGGCACCCCTAATGTGATGGCTGTAGCAATAAATTCTCCACAATCCCAAAAGGAAGTAGTTGGTGCCATTGTAATTAGATATATAACAAAAGCATATAAAAATGTTATTAATGCAAAAAAATTATTTAATGTTTTAATTTTCTTCATTTTAACTAATATTTACAAATTCAAGCATATGTTTATAATTTTCTTTAAATTGTTTTTTGATGCCTTGATGTTTTTTTGATTTTAATTTTGGATCATCAGTAACCATTTCAAATGCTCGTTTTCTAGTTTGCCTAATTATTGCTCCATCATCTGAAAAATTAGCAATTTTTGTTCTTACGTATCCATGTTGTCGTGTTCCAAAGAATTCACCCGGACCCCTCAATTTAAGGTCTTCATCTGATATGGTGAAACCATTGGATGTAGATTCCATTATTTTTAAACGATGTAAAGAGTCTGGAGAATTACCATGTTGTATTAATATGCAGTAAGATTGGGTATTTCCTCTTCCTATTCTACCTCTTAATTGATGAAGCTGAGTTAATCCAAAACGTTCTGCATTTTCAATTACCATTATTGTAGAATTAGGAATATCTATTCCAACCTCTACGACAGTAGTTGAAACCAAGCATTGTATTTTATTATTTGCCATGTCACTCATTTGTTGATCTCGTTCCTCTTTTTTCATTTTTCCATGTATATATCCAATTGAATAATCATGAAAAATTTTTTCTTTTAAGTATTTATATCCTGTATTAGCCGCTTTCCAGTCTAATTTTTCTGATTCTTCAATTATAGGATAAACAACAAAACATTGGTGATTTTTATCCATCTCTTTTTTCATGAATTCATAAATTTGATCCATTTTGTCTGGTTGCGCTATTTTAGTAATTATGGGTAACCGATTTTTAGGTAATTCATCTATTATGGATATATCCATATCTCCATGAATTGTAAAGGCTAGGGTTCTTGGGATGGGGGTTGCAGTTAAAGCTAACACTTCAGGTGAATATCCTTTATCAATTAATGCTTTCCTTTGTTCAACTCCAAACCGATGTTGCTCATCGATGATTATCATTCCTAAATCTTTAAATTGTATGTCAGCTTGTATTAAGGCGTGAGTACCTATAATTAATTGTATTTTTCCAGATGCTAGGTTAGAATGAATTTTACTACGCTCACTTTTTTTAATATTACCAGTTATAAGTTCAATATTTATGCCAATGGGGTTACAAAATTCCATAAAACTTTTATAATGCTGCTCTGCTAAAATTTCTGTTGGTGCCATAACGGCAACTTGTGCATCATGACTTATTACAATTGCGGCCGCTAAAATAGAAACAATTGTTTTTCCAGATCCTACATCACCTTGAATTAATCTGTTCATAGGTTTTATGCTATCTAAATCAGATCTTATTTCTTTTAAAACATTTATCTGTGAATTTGTTAAAGTAAAATGTAGACTGTTAAAAATATCTTTTTCATATTTTCCTTTTTTAGAAAAAATTCTTCCTTTTTTTTCTGCATTAGCTTTCTTTTTTAAAGCCATTAAAAGTTGCAAAAAAAAATGTTCATCATATTTTAAACGATATGTGGCGGTTTTTAATTTATTTTCATTTTCAGGATAATGTATTTGCGTTAAAGCTTTATTTAAATCAAATAAGCCTTCTTCTTTTTTAAATGTAGATGTAAAATAATCTTCAATATTCATACTCAGCTGTTCTAGTGCGGTATTTATTATTTTTCTAAATCCTCGGCTGTCTAATCCAACTGATTTAAGATTAGATGTAGAAGAATATTGTGCGAGAATTTTTCCCGTATTGACGGGATCTTCTCCTTCTGCCATAATATCAAATTCTGGATGTATTATTTGAAAACCATTATGAAATTCTAATTTACCAAAAACCGCTACTTTATCACCAATTTGAAATTTGTCTGTTATCCATGAAACGCTATTAAACCAAACGCAGGCTAAATATCCTGTGGAATCATTTAAAAGCATTTGGAAATAGCGTCGTTTTCTAGCTTGCTTCATTCCAAATGACTCGACCGTACCTATTATTACTGCTTGCTCACCGATTTTTGTATCACGTATATGTTTTATGGTTGTTCTATCTAAATATCTTCTTGGGAAGTGATATAATAATTGACCTATGTTTTCAATACCATATCTTTTTAATGCAGATCCTCTTTGAGGCCCTACACCTTTTAAATAAGTAATGTCAGTTTCTAAATTTATTTGATAATAAGTTGTAGTTGAAGTCATCCACAAAAGTTATTATTAAGTCATTCTTTTAATGAAGCTATGTTTTTTTGAAGTATTTCCAGATCATTTTCATATTTTTTTTGTTTTTGACGTTCATGGTCTATGATGTTTTTTGGTGCACGATCTATGAAATTTTTATTTTTTAATTTTTTATTAACTGATGAAAGCCTTCCATTTAAATCTTCAATTTGTTTTTCAAGTCTATCAATTTCTTTATTAATATCAATAAGATCTGCCAAAGGAAGAAAAAGTTCCAACCCCTGTATGACTGCTGTAGAAGATTGAGGCGGTTTTTGTTCATTCATTCCTATTTTAATTTCATTTAATTTTGCTAATTTTTGCAGATAAATGATATTTTTTTCAAGTTTAGTACATAATGTTTTATTTCCTCTAATTATTAGATTAGCTTCTTTGGCGGGAGAAACATTGAGGCTTGAACGCATATTTCTAATGGATGAAATAGATTCCATTAATAATTGAATATTATTTTCAATATCTTGATTTATTTTATTAGATTCAGAGATTGGCCAGCTAGCATTAATTAGCATTTCTTCTTTTTCTAGTTTAAAATGAGACCATAATTCTTCTGTTATGAAAGGGCAGTAGGGGTGTAATAATTTTAAAATTTCACGAATTACATGTACTGATACTGTTTGAGTGGTAATTCTATCATTATCATTATCTCCATAAAATCGAGTTTTAGCAAATTCAATATACCAATCACAAAAATCTCCCCAAGTAAAATCATAAACCTTCTTTATGGCTTCATTTATTTTATATTTTGAATAAGCAACATCAACTTCCTCTATGGTTCTATTTAATTTAGATAAAATCCAATGATCAATTTCATTAAGCTTTTCAATGTTGATTTCATTTAAACGTGGCGGAATATTTTCATCTAAATTCATGGTTATGAATCTGGCAGAATTCCATAGTTTATTCATAAAATTTCTACCTTGTTCTAATCGTTCTTCAGAAAAAAGAATATCAAGTCCTTGAGGTGCAATCATTAAGATTGAAACTCTAACAGCATCAGCTCCGTATTTATTAAAAAGATCTAATGGGTCTGGCGAATTACCTAAAGATTTGCTCATTTTTTTCCCTTGTGAATCTCTTATGATTCCTGTGAAGTATACATTTGAAAAGGGAATTTCATTACAAAAATATTTGCTAGCCATAATCATTCTAGCTACCCAAAAAAATATAATGTCTGGGCCCGTTACTAAATCTTGTGTAGGAAAGAATTTTTTCAAATCATTCGTGTCATCTGGCCATCCTAAAGTTGCAAAAGGCCATATCCATGAACTAAACCATGTATCTAAAACATCTGGATCTTGATTTAAATTTGTTTGTTGACAGGTTGGGCATAATTTTGGTTTTTTAATGGACAAAATAGGATCACAATTATCATTGCAATACCAAACGGGAATCCTATGTCCCCACCATAATTGTCTAGAAATACACCAATCTTTTATATTTTCTAACCAATGATTATATGTTTTTATCCACCTTTCAGGATAAATATTAATTTCTTTATTTTTTACAGCCTGTAAAGCCATTTCTGCTAGAGAATCCATCTTTACAAACCATTGTTTGGATAAATAGGGCTCTACTATTGCATCGGTTCTTTCAGAGTGTCCAACAGAATTCTCATAGTCTTCTATTTTTTCTAATAATGTTAATTCTTTTAATTTTTCAATAATTTTTTTACGTGCATCAAAGCGATCCAAGCCTTGAAATTCTTTTGGAACATTCTCATTTAAGGTTGCATTTGGATTGAAAATATTTATTAATTCTAAATTATGTCTTTGTCCCATTTCAAAATCATTAGGATCATGCGCTGGTGTAACTTTAACACATCCGGTTCCAAATTCCATATCAACATAATCATCGGCAAAAATAGGAATTTCACGATTTGTAATAGGTAAAATTACTTTTTTTCCAATTAAATTGACATATCGCTCATCCTTTGGATTTACTGCAATTCCAGTATCTCCCAGCATGGTTTCGGGTCTTGTAGTTGCAACAATCAAATAATTATTTTCATTTTTTATGGGATACTTGAAGTGCCATAAATGACCTTGTGAATTTTTATAAATTACTTCTTCATTTGAAAGTGCAGTTTGTCCTTTTGGGTCCCAGTTTATTATTCGTTCACCTCTATAAATAAGGCCATCATCATATAGTTTTTTAAAAACTTCCAAGACAGATTTTGAATAGTTTTCATCCATTGTAAACACTTCTCTATCCCAATCACAAGATGCTCCAAGTTTTTTTAGTTGGTCTATTATTATTCCACCATATTTTTCTTTCCATTCTAGTGAATGTTTTAAAAATTTATCGCGACCTATTTTTTGTTTATTAATACCTTCATCTTTCAACATTTTTGTAACTTTAGCTTCAGTTGCTATGGAGGCATGGTCAGTACCTGGAAGCCATAATGTGTTTTTACCTTGCATTCGTGCTCGTCTAATCAGCACATCTTGAATGGAATTGTTTAGAACATGTCCCATTGTAAGTATTCCAGTTACATTAGGAGGAGGAATCATGATGGTAAAACTTTCAGAATCAGTATTATTTGGTTTAAATGAATCAGATTTTTCCCAAATGGGATACCATTTTTTTTCTATTTCATTAGGACTATATGTACTATTTAATTCGTGATTAGATTTTTTTTCCATGAAAAATTAATGATTCAAATGGTGACTATTTTATTTTTTTTCATAGGGAAAATTAAACTCCCCATGGTTAATCCTGTATTAAAAATAAGAAATTAATAAAATATATTTTGAATTTGTTTGAAAGGTAATGAAAAATTTTATTCTATTTCAGAATATTTGAACAATACAATGCCAGATTCATATTCTTCAAATTTAATTTTATAGATTCTTCCAGTTTCAATTATTTTAAACAAATATATAAAATCCCACACCAATATTTCATGTGTATTTGGCGGATGATCATGGTTTGGATTTTCACATAAAAATTGATAATCTAATACTACGTAGTCTCCACCATGTGATAATAAGGTCGTATCTGCGAGCCAGTTTGTATTTGCAGGTAAAGTAATTAAATCATCATAATCGATATTATTTTCTATGCTAATTAAGGAAGAACTATTGGTAATTATTGTAGGTAGAGGTGCGGTAATTACACCAGATGTTACCATCATTTTTTGTAAGGAAACATGCCAATCTTGAGAATTTTCTAATCCTGTTGTTAGATTTAAATAAAAGGATTCTTCTTCATAATCAGGAGTGATGATGGTAATATCAAGAGAATTTTCATTATTTGTATTTTGCTTTTCACACCCTACAATTATTAAAAATAAAGTAAATGAAATTAAGTTTTTAAAATTCATGTTTTAATTTTAAAAATAAAGTTTTTTTGGTAAAAGGACCATATGTATCATTTGTATAGTTGGTAATATTTGTAAAGCCTATATTAATTTTAATGGACTCTTTAATTAAATAATTTGCAAAAACATCAATTACCATAAATGATTTTCTTTTATCATCATATATCCATTCATTATTAATTATATCGTGGTATGCTGGCCGATAAGACTGAGTCCATTTTGTATTGATTGTTAATCCAAAAGGAAATTTTGGAGATTTATAATCATATCCATTACAAATTGTAAGTGGAGGAGAGTTGGGTATTGATTTCCCATCATCATCTTTATTGTTCATAAAATTTATTTCCCAAGATGCTGACGATGTACTTGTCACTTTCCACTTTCCCCTAATCTCTAAACCATTATAAACATTATTAATATTATGATAGCTGTAGGTAATCAAATCACTATCATTTATTTTTCCTAGATTATTTTCCATTATGTGATCAATGAATTTAACATAATGAAATAAAACACTAATTTGGTATGTATTTGGATGTAAATATTCTGCGCCTAAAGTTCCTCCGAAAGATTTTTCTGGGAGAAGGTTTTCATTGCCCTGCACTTTGTATCCAAAAGTTGCATGATTATAATTTAAAAATTTTTCCATGAATGAAGGTGCTCTAAAACCTTTTCCAATTGAAGTTCTAAATTTCCATCTATCTAAAGTTTTCATTACGGCTATTCTTGGACTATATACAATATTATAAGTTGAATATTTATCTAATCGGAGACCTAAAATAATATTATAATCATTTAAAATTTCCATATCATATTGAGTGAAAATACTTTGTGCATTTAAATTGTATTCATTTTCATTAACACGATTATTTTGATATTGTATTTTTGATAGTTCTAATCCCACATTTATTTCATTACCATGATTTTTTTTATTTATGGAAAATTTATATTCATGTGAATTTTCTTTTGATAAGTCATTAGTTTCAATTTCATTATTATGAATCCATTTTTCAACATATGTTCTTTTATAATTTTGATAATTGATTGATTGATTATAATTCCATCCATTTTTATTTAACTTCTTATGATTAATAATATAGTTTGTTCTATTTATTTTTGTTGATGTATTAATTAATAGAGATTGCCCTATTTCATTTTGTAAATAATGGTTAACATTAAATTTTAATTTATTATTTTCATTTATTTTCCATGTGGAATTTGCATGGATTGTTTGTTTGTTGGTTTCATCAATATCACTTTCTTTTATTATTTTTTTTGAAAATATTTTTTCATTATTTATAGTTGACATGATATTGACATCCCCAATTTTTCTATTTATTCCTAAAACATAATTATTTGATCCAATGGTATATTTATTATTTTCTGTTATTGGAGAGGTATTGTTTATTTCCCAAAATATTTTATTTTTATTTATTATAGATTTAGTTAGGATGTTAATTGTTCCCCCCATGGAACTACTTCCATAAAGTGATGAACTTGGTCCTTTGGTTATTTCAATTTTTTCAATATTATTTATTGAAATTTGATCTAATGAAACTCTATTATAAAATTTTCCAGTAATTGGTTGTCCATCAATCAAAAATAAAATGTTTTTAGAATCCATCCCTTGGATAGTAGCATCATATCCACCGTAAACAGATGGACTTTCACTAATTCCAGATTGAGTTAATAATAAATCTTTAATATTTAATGCAGCAGAATTTTCTAAATCTCTTTTTGATATGACTTCGGTTGCTATAGGGCTATTTTTATAGATTTTATTACTTTTAGTGCCTGTTACTACAATATCTTCAGAAATGAAAAAATTTTCATCTAATTTAATTGTTATTTTATTCATTTGATTATTTATTGACATATTTTTAGATATATAGGCGATATGTGAAATGAATAATTGTATTTCATTTTCATCATTTATTTTTAGGCGGAATGATCCGTCCTTTTTTGTAGAAACGCCTGATTTTAAATCAGGTAAGTATAAATTTACATCTGGAATACCAAGTAATGTTTTTGAATCAACAACTGTTCCATTAATGTAATATTTATTTTGGCTAAGTAATAAGGATGGAAAAACAAAAAAACTTATTAGATATAAATATTTAATTTTCATTGTAGGAAAATTAAATATTTATTTTTTATGGTCACGCAATAATTTTTTCATTTCAATAAAATCACTTTCTTCTTGCGCAATCATTGTTCTACAATATTCTTCTAAATAAATGGAATGATTTTCTACTTCTTTAAGTAAAGCATAATAAATATCTATGGCTTCTTTTTCATGCATTAGGCTTTCATTCAATATATCAACGATGTCGTGTTTATGAGTTTCATGAATGTTTTCAATATTTAGAGGAGGATGACCATCTAAGCCTGTAATGTGTTCTCCTGCTAAATTTGCATGTGTTAATGATTCATTGGCTTGTGCTCTAAAAAAATCAATAAGAGGCAACCTATTTGGGCCAAAAATCATTAATGAATAGTGTGTGTATCTGATAATTCCATTTAATTCTAAATCATATATTTTTGATAATAATTCAATTACTTTATTTTTATTCATAATACTCCTTTATTTTTCATTATTAGCTCATACGAGATGGTAATGCTCATTATAAAAAAACATAAATACATAAGTACTCCTGAAATTATGACTAAATAAGAAAACGAAGGATGGATGAATCTAATTAGCCAAATTCCTCCAAAAGTTAGTAGGATGGATATGAATGGTTCAATAATAAGAAAGGTTTTAGTCGTACCAGTAATTATGCTATTAAAATAAAATATCCCACCAATTATTAGAAAAATAAATGTCATGGATAAGATGTGTGTATGAGTAGTATTGAGTAGCTCACTGATTGGTTTTGGATATTTTTCTAGAATTTCAAAATCATCGATAATCATTGAGCCTCGAAAATGTTCTTCTGTTCCACTTGGTGTTAATTGAGTGGTTTGAAAAACATAATACAGTCCAACCCCAACTCCAATTGTTAAGTTCATTACTGTTATGAAGCATAAAAATTTTAATTTTATTGGAAACTCATAAAGCCTTATAGATAATAAATTTTCCATTAGTCTAAATTATCCTTTACATAGTCATAAAGAATAGCAATTTTTCTTATTCCTTTACTTATTGAATTTACTGAAATTGTAGCTCCAGTAATAGCATCAATTTCTTTCCCAACTTCATATTTTGAATTATGATTTTTTTCATTAAATTGATTGAGCCATCTTTCATTGCTTATTTCACCCCCATATGCCTCTCTATATTTAACAATATTGGAATTTTTTATGCTGCCATCCGCATTCATTATTACCATAAATGTTATTGGCATGGATTTTCCTTTTACATTATCTAAAAATGCATATGCAATTGTTGTATCATTTTTTGATATTTTCCAATAATATAATTTATCTCTATAAAAGGCTTGTTTAGTTTGGTTTTGTACAATTGATTTAATTTTATCATTTAATTTCAATGTATTCAGGGAAATATTTATTTCTTTTGAAAATTGAGAAAAGATATATTTTTCGCTATTTTCTTTGATTGGGCTTGCTAATAAAAAAGATAATAATAAATATGAATATTTCATAAAATTTAAAGTGATAGTTTAAATAAATAAAAACCACCCCAACAAGTTATCAAAGTACAAACAGGGAGATGTACAAATCTGCGGACTAATGAGTTGGGGTGGATGATAAGTAGTATATGAATAATATTAAAACATATATCCTACACCTATATTAATTAATGTTTTATTATCATCATCATTTTCATAGGTATTGGTTCCATAGTCTATTTTAAAAGCAATTTGGTCAATTGGAAAATATGAAAGTCCAAATTTCATCACATCATAATGCGAACTAGAATCATCTACATCTTTTTGAACATTCCCATATCTAATCCATGGTATTAGTTTTCCTTCACAGCTTATCATTTCAGATATGTCATATCCAACATCTAAATAATATCCTGAGGTACCATCTGCAGCTGCATTATCAGTATAGCTAATATTCCCATATTCCATTGTTGCTGTTAAATTATTTGCATTATAAGAGCCATGAAATTCCATAAGAGATACGCCAATACTTTCATTAACGGTTCCGTCATCATTAAAAGTTGAAGGTGCATTGTTCATGGTCATAGATCCTCCAATGTTAATGCTTGGTATTTCATTATAATCAAAGCGAATGTTTTTTGTCCAATCATATGCTGTTGTTTTATAACCTTTTCCTCTTGCATCTCTAATGCCATCACCAATGCCACTTGCTTTTAGATCTTCCATTATGTTTACTTTCCAGTCAACACCAAAAACATTTCCATAAAATCCAAATCCATTTCCGAACCATGTTGTTGGAATTACATACTTGGCATAATCTGGCCTTTCAACACTTAAAAAGGTAGGAGGTTCATGTATTTCATTTATATATCCAACAGAAGTTAATATGACACCTGCTTTAAATCCCCAATTTCCAGAATGATAATTCACATATGCTTGCTCTAATTCTACTTCTCCATCATAATCACCACTACCATCTATCATATTATGTTCTATTTCCAATTCAGATTTAAACGACCATTTTTCTGAATAATTATAACCAAAAAATATGATAAAACGATGAAAGTCTAATGTATTTTTTGTTTTATTATTATCATTATCCATTACTTGATTCCAATGCAACTCTCCATATCCACCTATTGTATGGCCGGGTTCAAAAAAATCATCTTGAGCAATGATAGATCCTATTATCACTAATGATATCATTAAATATTTCAAATGTCTTTCTCCTTTTTATTAAATTTAATTGAGAATCATTCTCAAT
Source organism: Fidelibacterota bacterium (assembly GCA_036338305.1). Lineage (GTDB taxonomy): Bacteria > Fidelibacterota > Marinisomatia > SCGC-AAA003-L08 > D37C17 > JAYZCM01. The sequence continues at coordinate 11,028 of JAYZCM010000043.1, forward strand.
CTCATTGTATAAAATTAAATGAGAATAAATCTCATTTGCAATAATTTTTATATTTTAATTATTATTTTTGTTTACGATGATATTAAGAAAAGCCAAGTAATTGTCCACCTTGATATATTGCAAATGACATGCAATATGCAAGAAGTGTCATATAAATTATCATGAATATTGGCCATTTCCAGGTATTTGTTTCAGTTTTTACAATTGCAAAGGTTGCCATGCATTGTGCTGAATATACATAAAATACCATAAGAGATATTGCTACTAATGGTGTGTATACATGTTTACCAGTTGAAGGATTTACATCATTTTTCATTGCCTCTTTTAAGTTAACCATTCCATCTTCATTATCTTTTATGTTATAAATTGTTGATAGTGTACTAACAACAACCTCTCTTGCAGCAAAAGAAGCAATAAGCCCTATGCCTATTTTCCAATCAAATCCTAGAGGCTGTATCACAGGCTCAATGAATTGACCAATTTTCCCAGCATAGCTATTATTTATTGAATAATTATTTTGATCATCTTTAGGGAATGAAGCTAAAAACCATAATATAATGGATATTAACATTATTATCTTACCTGCATCAGTTATAAATTGTTTTCCTCTAATATATACTTGTTGAAATACTGATTTAATTATGGGGAGCCTATATGGAGGAAATTCAAGAATAAATGTTGTGCTTGATTTTTCTGATAAATATCTACTAAATATTTTTGCAAGAATAAATGCGGTGATGGTTCCCAAAAAATACATTAAAACCATAACTAACCCTTGAAGGCTAATTAGATTAAAAAAATATATATTTGGTATAAAAGCTCCAATCATAAGTACATAAATAGGTAATCTTGCACTACAACTAATAAGCGGTATAATGAGAATGGTAATTAATCGTTCTTTCCATCCGCTAATAGTTCGTGCCGATATGATCCCAGGTATTGCACATGCATATCCACTCATTATGGGTGAGATGGATTTTCCATCTAAGCCTATTTTTTTCATATATTTATCCATGATGAATGCAATTCTTGTCATATATCCTGAATCTTCTAAAATTGTCATGAATAACATTAAAAGTAAAATTTGAGGAAGAAAAATTATTATCGCGCCAACGCCTGCGATAATACCATTAACTATTAAATCTTGAAATATTCCTTTTGGGATTATGGAGCTAACATAATTACCAAAATTATTAATCATTGAATCAATAAAATCCATGGGTATGGTAGCCCATGTGAAAATAGATTGAAAAATAATATATAGAATTCCTATATATATTATTGGTCCCCAAAAAGTATGTGTGAAAATTTTATCAATTTTTTCACTTTTGGAAATTTTATTAATATTATTTTTTTCACTAAATTGACAATTAGATAAAATTTCATCAATAAATGCATATCTTAAATTTGATTCCTTTGATGAAATATGGGGATCCATGTTTTTATTAAAATTATTAATAATATTTTTCTTAATTAATGATATGTTTTTTAAATCTTTTTTTTCTAAATCAAAATATTCGATTTGTTTATTATTACATAGTAATGATAATGCTAAGGTCTCAGAAGCTGTATTAGATAAGGAAAATAAATCCATGATTTTTTCTTTTAATGGAAGCAACATTTTTCTATAATCATCAGGGAATTGTAAATAAGCATGTTGTCTGTTATTTTTTTCTTTAATGGAAATCATAGCTTTTTTAAGAGTATTTAATCCAATATGTTTTGTTGCAGAAAATGGAATGATTTTATGAATTCCTATGTTTTTTTCTAAAAGATCTGTATTGATTATATTTTTTTTAATAAGATCTACCATATTTAAAAGTAAAATTATGGGAATATCTAATGGCAACAATTGCGTTAAAAAAAACATGTTTTGTCTTAGATTTGTAATATCAGATACATAGATTATTCCATCAGGTTTAGTATGAGGATTTTTTTCCCATTTTAATATGGTAGAGCTTACTATTTGTTCATCAAGTGACTGTGGAATGATGCTATACGTTCCTGGGAAATCTTCTATTTCTATTTTTTCCTTTGAATTAAAATGAATTTCTGATATTTTTTTTTCTACAGTGATGCCCGGATGATTAGCTACTTTTTGATTCAGGCCGGTTAGTAAATTAAAAATGGCTGTTTTGCCACAGTTAGGATTACCCAAAAGAGAGAATTTAATTTTTGATGACATATCTATTTAAGTATTATATTAATCATTTCGGCATCATTTTTTCTAATTGCAATATAATTATTGTTTAATTTTATTTGTATGGGCCCTCCAAATGGATTTTTTTTAATCAATCGAACAATTACTCCTGAAATAAGACCCATTTCATGAAGCCTAGAAGAGGAATCCTGTACTTTGTTAAAACTATGAATAATAGCTTCTTTATTAATATCTAAATCATATAATGTATTCATAACAATTATTAATGAGACTCAATCTCATAAATAATAATACCATGTGATAATTATATGTTCAAATGATTATTTATAAAGAAGTTTTTTAATTAGTTTCTTCTAGATTGAAGTTTGGCAAGTAGTCTAAGAATTTCAAGATAGAGCCAAATTAGAGTTACTAAAAGTCCAAATGCGCCATACCATTCCATGTATTTTGGTGCACCTTTTTCTGCACCTTCTTCTATGAAATCAAAATCTAAAACCAAATTTAATGATGCAATTACCACTACAAAGAGACTAAAGCCTATGCTAAACAGTGAACTATTACTGGGATTTAATATTGACATACCTGAACCGAAAAAACTCATTATGAAACTAATCAGATATACAAAAAATATACCCCCCGTTGCTGCAACTATTCCTAATTTAAAATTTTCTGTAGGTTTTATGAGTTTTGATTTATATGCTAATAATAATGCTGCTAAAATTCCAAACGTTAAAAACACTGCTTGGCTGACAATTCCAGGATATTGAACTTCATAGAATCTTGAAATACCACCTAGCATAAGCCCTTTTAGCAACGCATAACCTGATACTGTATAAGGAGCCCATGTCTTTTTGAAAATAGTAACTATTGCCATTATGAAGCCCCCGATTCCCCCTAATATCATTAAGCCTGGATTAGGATTTGCCCATGAGTATAGCGCTGTTATCATTAACATGATAAGAGATAGGGCTGTTTTATTTACGGTACCTTCAATTGTCATTTTTCCAGAACCATCATGTATTGCCGTATTAAAAACTTTTGAATTTAAAGCAGGATTTCCTGAGCGCATTGAAAGATGTTGATTCATGGTAAATCTCCTAAATAGTTTGGTTTATTATTGCAAAAATTTAAATTATTTTTCATAAAATACTTGCAAGGAATTTATAATCATCATACATTTCTTGTAGGATATTTCTTACATGAATAAAGTCTTGTAAGAAAAAAGAAAAAAAGTTTTTTTAAATGATGTGGCATCTTTATTAGGAGCTTTCTTTTTATGGAGGAGGGAGTAATTAGCCATATTGTTTTTCTCAAGAGGAGGAGAAGAAAAAACCCCGTTAATACGGGGTTTTTTTTATATGAAATTTTATAAAAAAGGCTCCTCTTTCGAGGAGCCTTACCATTTATCAAAGCCAATTGCAGGTTAATTGAGGAGTAAGCCGAGGATAGAATAATTTGATTCTTTGACTTACATTATAATTTATATTTATTTGTATAATATTAGAGTTGACGCATGTCACTTAATTATTTTTGTTTTGCAAGAATGAATAGTCCAACCATGGTAATGATACCTCCAATTAAGGTTATGAATCCTATGATTTCATTAAAAAGTAACCAAGCTAATAACGAAGCAATTATGGGTTCGCCCATTGGAGTCGAGGCTACTATGGTTGGAGAGACATGTCTAATGGAGTGATACATTAAGCCATGGCCAAATAGTGTAGGTATTATGCCAAGTAATAGTAAATAAATAAAATCAATTTTTGAATATCCAAATAATGATGATTGAGTGAAAAATGAAATGATAAACAATGTGAGGGCTGCAGTTGAAAAAAGGGTTCGTGAATAGCTTATGGTACTAATTTCTTTTCGTACATTTTCAGAAATGATAAAACCCACTCCTAGAAACATTGAGCATGCTATTGCTAATAAATTTCCAATTGTATATTTACTAGAAAAGTCAAATTGATTGCTAATAATAATTGTTGCTCCAAAGATGGCAAATCCTAAGCCAAATAAAAGAAATTTTGAATGATGTCTTTTTAAAATAAATTTTTCAATTATGAATGTAAATAAAGGTGCAAGCGTTCCAAGGAATGTTGCGTTAGCTATGGTGGTTAATTTTATTGATCCAAAAAAAAGAGCAAAATGAATGCCGAGCATTATTCCCGCTAACCATGTTCGTTTTAATTGTTTGCTGTTTAATGGTGTTTGCTTTTTAAATATACTAATGAACCATAAAATCATTGCTCCAAAACTCATTCTCCAAAAAGAAATGGTTACTGCTGGCACATTATCAAGAAATCTAGCAATGATTGGAGATGTGCTTACGGATAACATCGCAATACATAATAATATCATGATTTTTAATTTCAATTTAAAAGTTCTTTTACAGCATGTAATAATTTTTCTAACTCTTCATCTGAATTATATGCTTGAATGGAATATCGCAAAAGTGTTTTATCTTCCCATTTAAAAACGGGAATTTGAATATTGTAATTAGATAATAATTTATTTTTAAAATTTTCAGGATCAGTAACGGGTATTGGAATGCTTGCCATTTGCCCTAGCCAATCATTAGGGCATGGTGGAATAAAATGAAGAAAATCAATAAAGTCATTTCTTAGTTGAATTACTTTGTCTTTACAGATTTGTGATAAAGTTGGCCAATCATTTTCATGTAAAAAATTAATTGCCGCAGGTATGGTTAAAAATACACTCATATCTCGAGTTCCTTGCCACTCATGCCAATCTAAAAATTTAGAAATTCCAGGATTATCACTATTCCAACCCCAACTAATTATGAGAGGGTGAACCTGTTCTTGTAATTCTTTTTTTACGTATAAAAAAGAAACACCTTTTGGGGTACACATCCATTTATGACATGCTCCAACATATATGTCTGGATCTATTTTTTTTAAATCTAAATCTATATGACCAGGTATATGAGCTCCATCTATAATGGTTAAAATATTATTTTTTTTTGCAAAATTTATTATTTCTTTAATGGGAAAAATCATTGCTGTCGCACTTGTAAGATGACTGATGAAAATTGCTTTTGTATTTTTTGTAATGGAATTTAAAAATATTTCTAAAAATTCTTTTTTTGAATTTATGGGAAAATTAATTTTTATTTTTTCAAATTTAGCATTTTTCTCATCACAGATATACTGCCAAGTTCTATCTAAAGCACCATAAATATGATTCGTAGAAAGGACTTCATCATCTTTATTTAATTTTAAACTTTTTGCTATTGCATTGACAGCGGTAGTTGGATTTGGGAAATAGACTAAATCATTTGGATGACAATTAATATAATTTCCTAAAGATTTTCTTGAAATTTCTAAAGCTTTAAATATGGTTTCTTCAAAAAATTTAACGGGCTCTTTTTCTAATTCTTTTTGCCATTTTAAAAGATTTTCAAAAACGGGTTTTGCACAGGCTCCGAATGAACCATGATTTAAATAAATAATTTTTGGATCCAGCATGAACTGGTTTTTCATGTTGGAAAAATGAATAAACTATTCTCCGATTTTTAGAGAATTAGGAGTTTTTACATGTAAGGTTCTTTGTGGATAAGGGATTTCAATATTTTCTTTGTTAAATCGCTTATAAATTTCAGAATTAATTTCATCTACTATCCTTCCACGATCTTCAGGTCTTTCTATCCAAAAAAGTAATTGTAAGATCAGGCCCGAATCTCCAAAACTACGAAATCTTACTCGTGGTATTGGTTCATCACATATGTTTGTACTAGCTTTTGAAATTTCTAATAATATGGATCTTACATTATCAATGTCAGTTCCATATGCTACGCTAATATTAATTCTAATTCTTTCATTTTCTTCTGGGCCACCACTTTCATTAATTATTTTAGAATTAGCAATGAGGGCATTTGGAATTGTAATCTCAATATCATCTCTTGTCATTATTCTGGTACTACGAAGGCCTATGTTTTTAACATAACCTCTTTCTCCTCCATCTAAGTTTATATAATCTCCAGGCTTATAGGGTGTGTCTGCCATTATGAAAAAACCAGCGAATAAATTTGCAACCGTATCTTTTGCCGCAAGACCTAAAACCATGGCAATTATCGTTGTAGAAGCTAGCCAACCAGTGACATCTACATCCCAACTAACTAATATGAAATATGTTGCCACCATGAATATGATGACTTTTCCAACATTATCAAATAAAGGCAGAGTATGTACTTGAATGATTCCTGTATTTTTGCTTTGATTACTATACCAATCAATAAAATGAATGAATGATTGAAAT
>JAYZCM010000044.1:0-12848 GCA_036338305.1 Fidelibacterota bacterium
CCGTTCATGTCACCAGTACAATCAGCGTCTGCACCAGATAATACGATGTTTACAAGTGCTACAACGTCAAGTACGTTAAGGCCACCATCAGCATTCATGTCACCAGTACCACAAGCATCGCCACCAACTTCAATGAATTCAGCAACTACTTCACGAGCCTCAATTACTGGCACGCAAGGTATGTCAAAGTTCATTGTAAGTTTACCAGAACAATCAGCTAGAGCAGCTAAGTTTCCTGGAGTATAATCAGATAAGCACGCAGCATCCATTTCGTCAGCAGAATCATCTACTAAATAAGCAGCACATGCCGCTGGATCTATTTGTCCAGCTTCTGCATAACCTTGGCACATTTGAGCTAAAGCAGCATTGGCTGTTAGGTAGTTGCCCCAAGTAGCCAATGAACCAGAAGGATCCATTAAGAATCCAGATGCAGCCAAATCAACAGTTACGCAACCATCAGGGTACAATGATGATAAATCACCATATGTAGGCTGACTTCCACCGCCACATTCAGCAGCTATGAAAGAAGCAGTTGCACCTGGGATTCCAAGATCGCGATCGAACCATGTTCCGTCACCATCTTCATCTGACTCATCATCACCCAAACCTAGACCAGAACTTCCACCGTCAACACCATGCCAATTCAAAATGAAATCAGGAGTTGTATTTACATAGCCTGGAAAATCTTCATCAGAACCATTATAAATAGATTCCAGTGCGACACCGTCATCATTTAGGCCTGCTTTTTTAAATAATCCACCAGAAATACCACTAAGAGGTGCTCCTCCTGGTACATATTCAGGAATACCAAGTAAATTTACATCAGGATATACTTCTATAGTTCCACTTTCATCTAAATCACCTACAGTAAATGGAAAACAGTCATTACCATCTGGATCACATAGTGTTGGATGGCTAGGTATCATTGGATAGTCTTCAAAAGTCAATGAACCACTTAAGCCAAGGCCACCCATGCCAGATGTATTGGATATTCCAGGTACACCTAAAACATTGTAACCGCCTGTAGTTAATCCAAGAGAGCCGTTAGAAGTATAAGTAAATTCATCTGTTACGGGAAGTACTTGCTGCAATGTAACGCAATTACCATTTTCATCGGTAATCGTATTTACATCTGGGTAGAAACTACCTTCAGCAATTGATCCTGTACCATCTTCATTCAATGTTACATTAAGATTGATTCCAAGTGCTGATAATGCAGCATCCGTCAATCTCATTGGTTGCTTTGTAAATGGTGCGCCACCAGGGATTGTCGCAAGCGTTTGCGTAATACCAAATCCATATGGATCTGATACCGTAAGGTCGTAATCACCTCTTGCAATGTATGTATATTCCACATCAACACCAGTCAATTTATACTGACCAGCAGCATCTTGCGTAAATACAAGCGCAGTAACCGCACACATTATAATCATTAATCGTTTCATTATTCACTCCTCCTTGTTGAGTTTTTATGAGTTTATTTCGTTATTTTTGGTCAAACTTTTACAAATTTTTATTGTTTGTCGTGTAAAAGAAGTAACCGATGACCTTTGAAATTAAGCCTAGTAAGTGATCTATATCAAGAAAAAAAGCCATTAAAGAGGAGGGATATGAAAAAAAGTGATTCATGTCACTTTTTTCTTCAATATGTTCGAGGCAATAAAAGGGAAATAGTCAGGCTGACAGATTGTCTGCCACAAAGTCTGCAATATCTTTGACTTTTATTGGATCTCTATCTTCAGGAGTTAATGGGTTGAGGCCTTGGTTCATCATTCCATAGCAGAAATTACATCCAGTGACTACCGTGTCTGCCTCAGATTCTACAACTTGTTCAGCGCGAACAAGATGCGTTCTTCCTGTTGTTTCTTTTTTCCACCATAGGCCTCCTCCTGCTCCGCAGCAGAGGGTGTTTTTACCGGATTCAGGTAACTCAATGAATTCATCGGTAGCAGATTGTATTGCCATTCTTGGAGCTTCAACGACATCAAGCATTCTAGATAGATTGCATGGATCATGATATGTAACTTTTCCATTATCATTCATTTGCATGTGAATTTTTCCGTTTTCAATCAAATCTCCAATGACCTGGCTATGATGATGAACAGTATACTTTATTTCTTTGTATTTACTGTATTCTTGCTTCAAGTTCACTACGCAATGTGGACACATGGTAACTACTTTTTTCACTTCTTTTAGTAGCTCTAGATTATGCTCTCTAAGCATTGCATATGTTAATTTATCACCTAGACGATTAGCAGGATCACCAGAACAGTGTTCATTTTCTAGAACGCCATATGTAACGTTTGCTACATCCAAGATTTGAATGAAATTTTCAACGGACTTGGTAAAGTCAGGATCTAGTTCATATTTTGCAAAGCATCCTAACCATAAGACATACTCCATGCTTGCCTCATATTTGGGTAAACGGTCCGTTAATGAGCTTTGCGTGGCCCCTTCGGTATTGCCAGTATTTTGTAAATTAGTAAATAAAGCTTGATATTCTTGAGGTACTTGTCCCTCTACGAGTACTTGCAACCTTCTTATCTCATCAGATTTTTCTACATCATTGCCAACGGGGCATACTTCCGTACATGCTTGACATGTAGTACATTCCCATCCCGCCTCAACATTGATTTGTGAGAGCAGATCAATTTGTTCATTTTTTAGCAATGAATCACGAAAATCCAACATGAAGTGATGTTTGGGATCGAGAATGCCTCCTCCACGATTGGCGGGACAAACATCCATGCATCTTCCGCATTCTACACAAGAGAAAACATCCATGACTTGTTTTTTTGTCATTTTACTTAGATTAGATAGCATGTCATCCAATTCTTTTTCAGTAGCTTCCATGTCAATTTTTACAGGTTCATGGTTAGGTTGGGTAAATCCTTTAAAGAATATATTAAAAGGCCCTAAAACCAAATGGAGATGTTTAGACCTAGGAATCAAGAATAAAAACCCTAATATTAAAAAAGAATGAATCCACCAGTTTATTTTCCAGACTGAATTTGAAAGATGAATTTTGTCAAGCAAATGAAGCTCTCCTAGTAAGTATGTTACCATGAGTAACATGATGAAAAAGGAAACTAGGGCTGACGTAGGTGAAGGCTTTCCAAGGGCTTTTGGCTGTACCATGAATCGTCGCCATGCGAGATATGAAATCCCCATTAAGACTAATAGCGAGAAAGGTATTACGATTAATGAATAGACATGATTTGCTTCTGGACTTAAAATGGGATGATTGAAGCCAATTGCAAAATGATTGATGGTTACAAGCCCAAATACCATGAAGCCCCAAAAAACAAGAGCATGCATTAATCCTGGCCAGAAACGATCTCTTATTACTCTTTCATGCAATATGACTTCCCTAAAAACTCTTAGTAGGCGTAAATGGATTTTGTCAAAAGGTAAAGAGCCAATGCCTTTTGAAATGATCCAGCCTCTCCTTCTTACTTCATGGACAAAAGCTCCAAGCGCAGTAAAAATTCCCACGCTTAGAATTATTTTTTCAGTAAGGGAAAAATAATTCTCAGTCATTGATTAAGAGTTTTGTATCATTTCTGTTAATTTTGGAACTATTTCAAATAGATCGCCTACGATTCCATAGTCAGCAATTTCGAATAATGGTGCATTGGCATCTTTGTTGATGACCATTATGTTTTTTGCACCTTTCATCCCTACCACATGCTGGATCGCTCCTGAGATTCCAATGGCAAGATATAATTTGGGAGATACGGTTTGTCCTGAACTGCCCACTTGATGATAGGACTCAAGCCAGCCAGAATCAACTACTGGTCTAGATGAAGCTAATTCACCATTTAAGGCTTTTGTTAAATTTCTGACTAAATCCAAGTTTTCTTCTTTACCAATTCCGCGACCAACTGATACGATTATTTCAGCTTGTGTAAGATCGACAGATGTCTCAGATTCTTGAAATTTTTCTCCAGGATTAATTGTTTTTTCCATATTTGAAAAATCAATTTCCATTTTATTAAGATTCGCTGATCCTTCTTTTAATTTATCAATTTTAAATGAACCTGATTGAAAAGACATTATGAATTTGTCATGGTTTATGGATATATCCGAGTTTAATTTTCCCTGATATACTGATCTTGTTAATAAAAATTTATCTTCATTTTTATAATCTATGCAATCTGAAATGAAGGGGATATCTAACCTTGCACTTAATCTTGGTACCCAATCTCTTGCTTCATAAGTGTGTCCAAAGACTATGGCGTCGGGAGAAGTAGATTTAACTATTTCTTCCATTGCTTTTAAATAATATAAAGGATTGTATGCTTTTAAATTTTCATTATCTATTGTGATTATTTCATTTATATCATAATTAATGAGTAATTCATTTACATTAGGATTGTATGTTACTGCCATTACTGAACCATTTGTTTCATTTGCAATTTCTTGCGCTCCTTGAAGCGCTTCTAATGACACAGGGTTTATTTTGTCATCATCATGTTGGATATAGGCTATTAATTTCATGGTTAGTTCATTACCTTTATTTCATTTTTTAAGACATCGACTAGTTTTTCTACGACCTCATCAGTAGTACCATCAATAAATTGAGTTTCTTTAGATTTTTGTGGAACGTATAGATTCTCCAAATTAGTATGTGCATTCATGTGCTCCATATTTAAATCTTGAGCATTAAATGTATCAGTTGTTTTATTTTTTACCATCATGATCCCTTTTAATGTTGCGTATCTTGGTGTGTTGATTCCAGACTGAATGCTTATTGATGATGGTAATGATAGTTCGCTCCATTGAAACCATCCATTCTCAAGTTCACGTTTCACTTTGATGGTGTTATCATTTAGTATTTCCGTTCCCATTACCAATGAGGCGTGTGACATATTTAACAATTCTGATAGTATGAGTCCTAATTGTGAATTTCCATGGTCATCAGATTGTAGGCCAGAAAGGATGAGATCAAAATTCTCATTTTTCAAAGCTGAAACAAATACTTTTCCAATTGATAAGATATCTAATTTTTCAAATTTTTCATCCGATATGAATATGCTTCTATCTGCTCCTTTAGCCATTGCATCTTTTAAAATTTGTGGAGCAGTTTGTTGGCCTAGGGTGCATGCTACAACTTCACCTCCATGTTGTTCTTTTATCAAAAGAGCTTCTTCCAAAGCATAGTTGTCACTTTCATTACATGCCAATGTAATGTTTTCATTCATTAATGAGCAATTGTCTGCTGCAATTTTCAATGATGCATTCTTATCAGGTACCTGCTTCATTAAAACGCAAATTTTCATCTAGCTATCTCCAATTAAAAGTTAAAGTAATAGTGTTTTTTTTCATAATACCGACCGACTGGTCGGTATATTTAATATTATAAGTCTATGCCAAACAAGTAATAATCATAAAAAATATAAATCATATTTTTATTAAAAGTAGCTTAACTTTTGCTTTATTACATTTAGATTATTTTGAAATTTACTAATCATATCAATAAAATTCTTCCATTCATTTTTATTTCATCTATTTTAATGGCTAAATCCATTCATGAGCCTTTTGAAAATGATAAGATTGGAAAAGAGTATTATGTTGAATTCACGGAGAATCCTCCTTCTATAGATGGATTCCTAGATGATGAGTGTTGGGCAAAATCAGTACCAATCATGGATTTTATTCAAGAAGAGCCCAATAATATGGATATGGTAACTGAAAAAACATTAGTATATATTACATATGATTCAAAATCACTATATGTTGCTGCGCGTTTGCATGATTCCAATCCTGATTTAATCGTTAAGCAATTAGCTCCTCATGATGATTGGTATGGGGCTTTTGATGAAGTCTCTGATTGGTTTAGTATTGATTTAGATAGTAGGCATGATCACCAAACAGCATTTTCATTTGCAGTAAATGCATCTGGTGTTCGTTCAGATGAAATGATCTACCATGATAATAGTTTTGATGGTGATTGGAATGCAATTTGGCAGGCAGAGGTTAGCATTGATGATTTAGGTTGGATAGTGGAAATTGAAATTCCATTTTCAAATTTACCTTTCTATGAAAGTGATGAGATGGAGTGGGGTTTAAACCTGACGCGTTTCATTCAGAGAAAACATGAATTAAGTCGTTGGGTTGTTTTTCCATTGGAAACTGAGGGCGTTGTATCAAAATTTGGACATCTAGTAGGTTTGAAAGATATTTTTCCTCCTTCTAAATATGAGTTTAAACCATTTTTTAAATCAGGTTTTGCAAATTACAGTGACATACGATTAATTAATTTTGAGCGTCCTAATAGTCATGATAATAACTTTCAAGATGTTTTTAATTATGATTTTGGTTTGGATTTTTTATATCGCATTAGCCCTAATTCAAAATTAGTTTATGCAATAAATCCTGATTATGGTCAAATCGAGGCTGATCCTTCAAATATTAATCTTACTGCTTTTGAGACATATTTTCAGGAAAAAAGACAATTTTTTTTAAAGGATGTTGATATCTTCGATACACCCATTGAATTCTTTTATTCTAGGAGAATTGGAGAAAAAGCATGGGGGGAAGGTGTAATGGTTGTGCCAGATACATTAAGATATAATGGTAATGTTAGTCTTTGTACTTCTCAAGGAGGTTCCATGGTTGGAATCCATTGTATTGGATATGATACATTATATTCTGACATTCCCATTACAATAAAGGGTGCTGGAAAGCTTATTGGTCGCACTGAATCAGGCTTTTCTTATGGATTGTTAGCGGCAGTTACAACATTAAATGATAGTAGTAATTGGTTTAAGCAGGTTAATAAAGGCAAAAATAGAAGTTATTTCGTTAGTCGATTCAAACAAGATTTATTTTCGGGTAATTCTTTTCTAGGATTCATGAGTACATCTAGTTTTAAGGATTCTTCTCATGTGTTCTCTGTTGATTTCATGGGGAATTTTATAGATAATCAACTTAGTTTGGATGGACAGTTTATTCGTGATGGAAAAAATAATACTAATGGAGCATATATTGGTGTTTCATTTGTACCAGAGGGCAATCTTAGTGGTTGGTTGGATTATTATCAGTTTGATGAAAAAATAAATTTTAATTATTTGGGCTATCTTTGGAGAGATGATTACACGCAAACCAAATATGGAATTAAATTTGAATCATATGAACCATGGAGTATCGTAGATAATTTTTATGTATTGCTGGAATCAGATGTTGAAAAAAATTCTAATGGAATGGATTTGGGTAAAGCCATTGATATACGATCAAATTTTGAATTTATAAATTATTGGAATGTTGGTGGAGGGATATATAGGATTTTTGAACATTTTGATGATAGAAAAATAATTTATGATTATGAAAACAATAAATATGGCCCTAGAGTAAAAATTCCTGAAATAATTGGATCTCATTTTAATATATCTTCAGATAAATATGGACAATTTTGGACAACCATGTCATTAACTTGGGCAGATAATGAAAGGAATGACAAGGAAAGAGGGAAATATATTGAGATAAATTATAAACCAAACTCTTATGTTACTTTTTCAACATCATATGATCGTTATGAGTTGTCAAAAAAATATCATTGGATTGAATCTTTATATGAGCATGATGGTTATCATCATATTTTCTCAGATTTAGATAAAAAATTGGATATTTTTACTTTTAAAACTTTATTTAATGTAAATAGAAAATTAAGTGTTCAAGGATATTTGGAAATATTTGCAAATAATGATGTTTTTTCATCTTATTCAGAGTATGACCATGATGAACTTGAAAATGAAGGTTATGATTATGATAGTGATTATATCTTGGGGAATGGGAGTTGGTCAGAGGAGAATGGCTTTGGTTCAGTATATACTAATGACATTTCAAAGTTGGATAATTCTTATTTGGATCCAAATTCTTACATAGGTTTGTATTCTAAGTATACTAGCTTTGTGTTTAATGGCATAATTAAATGGAATTATGTCAAAGGCTCAAATATTTATTTTGTATTTTCACATAATAAATCTGTTAATGGACTTCCATTTGATGGTTTAAATGGAATTAAAGATTTCATGTCCTTTAATAAAGAAGAAGATTGGGTTGAAGTTTTAAGAGATCAAACCTTTATGATTAAGATTGATTATTGGTTTGAAAAATAAACCTGACTGATATTCATTCTATTGATTTTTCAATTTTTTAACACTAAAAATTAGTCTTTCAATTACTTCATTTATTTCTTCTTCAGTATTAAATCTACCAATTCCAAATCTAACTGAAGAAAAAACATCTTCTTTTTTGAGCCCTAATGCCAAGAGTACGTGTGAAGGAGTCATTTTTGAACTTGTGCAAGCCGCGCTACTAGAAAATGCTATGGTAGGAAGAGAGGCAATTAAAGCTTCATTATCAATGCCTTTAAAACATATGTTTAGATTTCCTGCTAATCGTTTTTCAAGGTTACCATTTACTTTAAAATCTGTTATTTCATTTTGAATGGATGCTAGGAATAATTTTTTTAATTTAGATATATGGTCATTATCATTTTTCATTATTTTTTGTGCTATTTCACATGCCTTTCCAAAACCTACAATATTTGGTACGGCTAAAGTTCCAGGGCGTATTCCAAGTTCATGGCCACCTCCATGCATTAAAGGTTTGATTTTAATGTCATTACGTTTATATAAAACTCCTATTCCTTTTGGTCCATAGATTTTATGACTAGATATTGATAATAGATCAATATTCATTTTTTTTACATTTAGGGGTATTTTGCCAGCGGATTGAGCTGCGTCGACATGGAAAGTGATACCTTTTCTTGTACAGATTTCTCCAATCTCTTTGATTGGTTGAATTACTCCAATTTCATTGTTTGCATGCATGATTGATACTAGAATGGTATTAGGTCGAATTTTACTTTTAAAATTTTCTATATCTATAATGCCATCTTTGTTTACTGATAGTTTAGTTATTGAAAAATTTTCTTTTTCAAGGTAGTCACAAAGATCTAACACAGCAGGATGTTCAGTTTTTACAGTAATGATATGTGCTGGTATTTTCTTATGTTTATTGGCAATGCCTTGTAAGGCAATATTATTTGATTCAGTAGCACCACTGGTAAAAAAAATCTCTTTTGAAGAAGCAGAAATTAAATTTGCGATGATTTGTCTTGAAATTTCAATTGCGTCGTTTGCTTCCCAACCATAAAAATGATTTCTACTAGCAGCATTTCCAAATTTATTTTTTAGCCATGGCATCATTTCTGAAAGCACATTAGGATCTAAAGGAGTTGTTGCTTGATTATCTAAATAAATTTGGTTCATTAATTAGCAGAGTTTGGGCAAGATAGACAGAATTGAGGAATGATTATTTTAAATTCTTTATTTTTCTCATTCACCATTTCATAATATCCATTCATGAAGCCAAATTTTGTGGGTAATGGACAAAAGCTATTATATTCAAAACTTTCATTCGGATTTATTGAAGGCTGTTTTCCAACTATTCCTTTCCCATGGACTTCATTAATTCTACCATCGGCATCAGTAATATGCCAATATCTATTTATGAGTTTCGCTGTATTTTGACTTAGATTGGTTATTGTTATCCAATAGCCGAAAAAAAAAATTGGTATTTCTAAATTGGATTGTTCTGGGATGTATTTACTTATAATGCTAATTTGAAAATCATTAGTTATGCTTGTTACATTTTCCATTAGCTTACATGAATTGAAAATTCATTTAGTATTTCCATTTCTCCAATGATTGTATTAGATAAGCAACCATTTTTAATGAGTAGGGTTTGTAAATCTTTTGCTTTATCCTTTGACACGGAAATTAATAATCCTCCAGATGTTTGAGAATCAGCCATCAGATATTTTTCTTCCTGAGAAATGTCTTTTGAAAAATTGACTTCTGATGAAATGTAGTCTAGATTTTTTTTGGTTCCACCAGGAATAAACTTTTGTTGGGCAAGCTCATATGTACCTTGTATGAGAGGTAATTTATTGAAATTGATTTTTGCAGATAAATTACTGGCTTTACACATTTCAAATAGATGTCCTAAAAGTCCATATCCAGTAATATCCGTACATGCATTTACACCTATTTCATTCATGGCGTTTGCTGCTCCATCATTTAGATGAGTCATTATTTTTATGGATTCATTAATAATTGATTCATGCGCCATGTCTTTTTTTATGGCGGTTGAGATGATGCCTGTTCCTATTGGTTTTGTAATTATTAATATATCATTTGGCTTGGCAGTTGAGTTGAGTGTGATATTTGATTTATTAACCATGCCCGTTACTACCAATCCATATTTTGGAACGGCATCTTTTACCGTATGACCTCCTAAAATGGGAATTTTTGCTTTATTTACCACATCTAGTCCACCTTCAAATATTTTCGACAAAATTTCTAAAGGCAGATCTTCTGAAGGGAATTCAGCAATATTTAATGCATGTAATGGTTTTCCACCCATTGCATAGATATCTGAAAGTGAATTAGTTGCAGCTATTTTTCCAAAAAGATAAGGATCATCTACAATTGGAGTAAAAAAATCTACACTTTGTATGAGGAAATTATTTTCATCCAAAGGGAAAACAGCACAGTCTTCTGAAGTATCAAAGCCTATGGTATTTTTAGGTAGATCAATTTTCATATTACTCAAAACTTGAGCAAGGTCTTGTGGACTTAATTTGCAGGCTCAACCTGCTCCACTTGAAAATTTTGTTAATTTTATTTTTTTATCCATCGTCATTAATTTACAGCTTATAACGCATGTGAGTTGATGAAATTAATCATGCAATTCTTATTATTAATTAGACCATCATGTCAGATGCAATTTCATCGGCAAATTTATACGCTTCTTTTTTCAGGGTAATAAATTTATTAGTAACCTTCAATTCATTTGTCCATTTTTTTATTGATGTATTTAAAATATTTGAACTTATTGATAAAGAATTTAATTTATTTAATTGAATGCCATTAATGGTTCTAATGCCATTAAAGATGATTTCATTGAAATGTTCATTATTGTTCAATGTCTCCTGACCTGATATTGGAGATTTTCCATCTTTGATTTTTTCCATGTATTTATCTAGAGAAGATACATTCCACCATCTTATTTTCCCATCATATCCATGTGCAGAAGGGCCAAATGCAAGGTAGGGGTTCAGATTCCAATAATGAAGATTATGTTTACATTCTTTTCCATTTATTGCATAGTTAGATATTTCGTATTGTTTGTAATTGTTTTTATTTAAATAATCTTGAGCGTATTCAAACATTTGCAAATCAACATTTTCAGATGGCATTGAAATATTACCTTTATGAATTTGATTATAAAGGATTGTATTTGGCTCTACTGTAAGAGAATATGCAGATATGTGATTTGGTTGTAACTTGACTATTTGCTTTAAATCATTTTTCCATTGATCTATTGTTTGCCCTGGTATGTTGAAAATAAGATCCATGTTAATATTTTCAAAACCAGCTTTTCTTGCATTTTTGAAAGTATTTACACTATCTTCAGGACTATGTATTCGGCTAAGAAATTTTAACAGTTCTGGTTGTAAACTTTGGCACCCTAATGATATGCGATTAATTCCAGATTTTTTAAATGACATTAGATCTTTTAGACTTACTTCTCCAGGGTTAGTTTCAAGAGTAATTTCTTTTTCCATATCAAGGTTAAAGCAACTATTTAATGTATCTAAGATTCTTGTAATCCAATGCGACTTTAGAAGTGAAGGTGTACCTCCTCCAAAAAAAATGGTATTAAACACCCAATCATGATTAAATGATTTTGCTGTATTTGTTATTTCTTTAATTAACATGTCAATAAAAATAGGCATGTCATTTTTTCTTTTAGTAATTGAATAGAAATCACAATACATACATTTTATTTTACAAAAGGGTACATGTATGTATATGCCTGCCTTTTTCATTGGTAGATTTTATTTTTTATTGATAAGGTTCCTTCAATAAGCATCCAAATGATTAATCCAAACATTAATAATGTAATACTAAATAACATTATGTTTTTTTCCATGAAAAAAGATTCTATTTTTAAGATTAAAGAAATGAAAGTTATGATGATGATAAAAAACATTGGAAGCAACAAAGTGATGATGGTTTTTTTTCTTTGCCAAAAATATAAAGTAATTATCATTAATGTTAAAGCTGCAAGCATTTGATTTGATGCGCCAAACACAGGCCATAATTTCCAACCTGTTCCATTTAGTGTTAAAAAATATGCAGGTAGAATGCCAAAGATTGTTGCTCCAAATTTGTTTTTAATGATTGGCATGTTAGTAGCTATTCCAAATTCTGTAATAATCATTCTTTGAATTCGTGTTGCAGTATCTAAAGTAGTTGCTGCAAATGAAATGATTAAAACAGAAATGAGAGTTTTAGATACTTCCATGGATAATCCAAGATTTTCAATTAATGCAGATCCACCAAGCACGAAAGCCATGAATTTATTTTTTGCTGCATGTTCCCATGTGTCATAGTATGCATTCCAAGTTAAATTTTCATGAAATATTCCATTTATTTCACAGTTAGTTACAAGAGCGATACCAGCCACAGATGCAATGATTGTTGCAATGGCAAGTGAACCTTCTCCTAGCATTGAGCCATAGCCAATCATTCTTGCATCTTTCATCTTATCAATTTGTTTTGAGGTGGTTCCAGATGAAACTAGTCCATGGAACCCACTTATTGCACCACATGCAATAGTTACAAATAAGAATGGAATTATAGGAGGAGCATCAGTTGTGACATTAATTGCTGGTGCAGTAATTGCAGGCTGAAATATGAATATTGAAGCATAAATTAAACCTAATCCTACAAGTAATTGATGAGAATTAATATAATCTCTAGGTTGCAATA
>JAYZCM010000045.1:0-17262 GCA_036338305.1 Fidelibacterota bacterium
AAAATTACCTGTACATCGTAAAATTTTTTTAGAAGGTGAAATTAGTGATTTTAAAAAAAGTGGATTAGGGCTGAGTATAAAGGAACGAGCAGAGTTGAAAAAACTCCATGTAAGACATTCTGAAATTAGCACACAATTTTATAACAATATTTTATCTTTTTCAGATACCATTTATTTTGATGAAGAATTGGCTATTGGCTTGCCAAAAACCTTTAAAGAAAAACATGCAAGGAAGGGTGGAGGGTATGCTGTTGATTTGTCATATCCATCGTATGATGCATTCATGAGGCATGCTCAATCTGATTCACTAAGAAAATTGATGCGCCATAAATATTTGAATATTGGTAGCCCAGATAATTTGTCATTATTAGATGACATACTATTTCTTTCTAATGACATAGCTAAAAAATTGGGCTATTCTAGTTATGCTGAATATTCAATTGATGGGTCCATGGCAAAGACAGCAATTAATGTGTGGAGATTTGAAAATGACCTTAGAAGAAAAATCATGCCAAAAGCTAAAGTTGAATTAGATGAACTATTGATGATAAAAAAGGAGAATTTGGAAGTTCAAAATACTATCATTCATGATTGGGATAAATTTTTTTATGAGAATTTATTGCTAAAGGAAAAGTATCATGTTGACGCAAGTAACGTTGAACAGTACTTTAAACTTGAAAATGTAATTGGTGGATTTCAAGAGATTTGTAGTTTATTATTTGGCATTACTTTTAAAGAAATAGAAAATCCATCTGTATGGCATGAAGATGTTACCATGCATGAAATGTATGACAAGGAGAGTGGTGAGCTTCTTGGAAGCTTCTATTTGGATTTGTATCCAAGAACCAACAAGTATCCAGGTGCTGCAGAATTTACCATATTGAGCGGAAAACAGTTGGTTGATGATTATCAATTGCCAATTGCTTGCTTGGTTTGCAACTTTCCACCTTCTTCTGAGAATTTTCCTTCATTATTGCCACATGAAGATGTAGAGACATTTTTTCATGAATTTGGTCACTTGATACACGATTTATTATCAAGAACTGAACTAATGAGTCAATCGGGTACTTCTGTTGACATGGATTTTGTAGAAGCTCCTTCTCAATTACTAGAAAATTATGCATGGAATAAGGACGTTTTGAAAATTTTTGCCAAACACCATGTTACAGGCGAAGTAATGCCTGATAGCTTATTAAGTAAAATGATTTTGGCAAGAAATTTTCAATCTGCAAATGATGCACTGCAGCAAATCTTTTATGGACTGCTTGATTTGACTTTGTATGATGCATATGATTTAAATGCAGGGCTGTCTACTACTGAGATAGTTGAAAAATTGCAAAATGAAATCACCTTGTTTCCATATTTTGAAGGTACTCACATGCAGGCATCATTTGATCATTTATTGGATTATTCAGCTTCCTATTATGGGTATTTATGGTCAGAAGTATATGCTGAGGACATGTATTCAATGTTTGAAGAGAATGGTGTTTTAAACCCTGTTGTAGGAAAACGTTATAGGAAAATGATCTTGGAAAAAGGAGGTTCTGAGGATCCAATGATCTTGATGGAGAATTTTATTGGTAGAAAACCAAACCATGAGGCTTTTTATAGGAGCTTGGGTATTGATGAATAATGTGATTTTAACAGTTTTTAGGAGTAAACAGGTTAATGCTAATGGTTGCACATTCATTGTTTGGAAATTTTGCTTGATGATTAGGACTAACCATTAGGCCAGCTTCATCTGCAGAAGAAAGCATGGTATCAATTTCGAAGATATATTGATCTGAATATCCATGTGTTGCATCGTATGGCGTTGCAAGGGTATTGCCTAAATTTAATGCTGCAAGATTAGGACTTATTGTATGAAGCTCCAATATTAAAAGTCCAAATTTTCCAATGTATTTTTTCCATGACATGAAATGCTCCACTAAGTTTTGTTTTAGTTCATTGTTGGGTATCCATCTTCCTCTATGAGCATATGCGCCTGTTGAATTGCATTTTCTTTCATTAAAAGGTTTTTTAGGTTTGGAATAGATTCGATTGTGATCTAAAAAAGAGCGTACATTTAGCATTTGCTTTAGATCTAAGCCATGTTTTTCTTTTAATTGTTTAGCATGTGACTCTGGATCGCTTATGTCTCCCTTCATGATGGAATGCTCAATTCCTGCGTCTTTCAATGTCACGTTACTAACTATTCGTGCTGCTTTATTAAAATCAGCACCTATTATATGGAGAGGGTGTTCATTTAATGTTTTTCCTCTTAGTGTTTTATTCTTAATTATGCCATATAGATGTTTTAATAACGTTCCATCTCCGCATCCCATGTCTGCTATGCCAAGTGGCTGTTCTTCAATTGGCTTATTAAACAGACTGATTATTATTTCATCTATTTTCTTGAAATATAGTGAATGAGCACCACCGCTTCCCCAAACATTCATGCGTCTATCTACGTGTGTTTCAAGGTCATTGTCTGTTCGTTTCCATAGAATGTTTGGGTCTCCATGCAAAAGCTTAGAAATGTTATTGAAAGTAGGTAGGTATGATACGGTGACGCCGTATGCAGATGCTCTTTTCATGAAAAACATTCCAGTTTCTGTAAATGTTTCTGCATCCATCCATTTTATTTTATTAAATATTTTAATAAAATGATTCATTAATGGAAAATCATCTTTAATCTTTGGGTCAAGGGTGTTGAAAGTTGTTAGGTATTGATCTAGGATGCCACTCATTCCTATGGATACTAGGATGGGCCCCATCATTAATCCTTCAACGTGTTTTTGAAACTCCCATGCCATGGGGTTGTGTTCTTTTTCATTAATCATTAATGTCATAAAATGATCAAATGCATCCAAAAGATTTTTAGAGTCTAATGTTTTGTCAGATTCGAATAAATGTTTTTCAATGATCATTAAATCATGTAAACATTTTGCGTATGAAGAGTAGTTATTTGCAAATTCAAGCATGGCCATGCCTTTTTGGGTAAGTTTAAAGCTGATTTCTTCTCCATCAATCATGATTTCTCTATTGAGCCATCCTTGTGATGCTAAAAGTCTAAGGGCGATATTTAAATAGCCATCATTTATCTTAAAGTTAGATTGTAGATCTGAAAATAGAAACACATGGTGTCCTTTGATAAAATTAATTATGCCAATTTTTGTCAGTGCAGCAACAGTTGGAATAATTGCTATACCATCCAAATGCCTGAATAAAATATTTCTTAACTTCTTTTTTTCTTTGCTATCCATTCTTTGAATTTATGAATGAGCCTTTAATTTTTCAAATTACTCTTTATAAATTAAATTAAAAAAACTAAATTTAAACTTAGAGTTGAATTAATATTTTAATTTAAGAGAGTGAGTATCAAATGCCACTAGTCCCTAGACACATACAGGATCTCGAATCATACAAGCCTGGGCAAAATATTGCTGACATAAAAAAACAATTTAATTTGGAGCGCATCATCAAACTTGCTTCCAATGAGAATCCTCATGGGCCATCCCCAAAAGCATTAGAGGCTGTTGAGAAGAGCCTGGAAAATAATTTTCGTTACCCTGATGCAGCTGCTCTTTCTTTGAGAGAGAAATTAGCTAGTCAATTTGATGTTAAATTGGAAAATGTAACTGTTGGTGCTGGTAGCGAGGGGATAATGTCTGCCATCATGCGAACATTTTTAAGAATGGGAGATGAAATTATTGCTGCTGACAATTCATTTATAGGATTTAGAGTTTTAGCAAATGCTAGCGGGATGAGGGTGAATTGGGTCCCTCTTAGAAGATTTCGCCATGATCTTGTAGCCATGACATCACTCATTAATGATTACACGAAAATAATATATCTGGCCAATCCGGACAATCCTACGGGCACTTATTTTACTAAAGATGAATTTGATGCTTTTATGAATGCAGTTCCAAGTAGAGTTC
The DNA here is from genome assembly GCA_036338305.1 of Fidelibacterota bacterium. GTDB lineage: Bacteria > Fidelibacterota > Marinisomatia > SCGC-AAA003-L08 > D37C17 > JAYZCM01. Next base: position 3,921 of record JAYZCM010000045.1, read on the forward strand.
TTGTAATCTTGGATGAAGCTTATTTTGAATATGCAAAACATGTTCATGATTATCCTGATTCCATGCATTATAGATATGATAATGTTATAACATTACGAACTTTTTCAAAAGCTCATGGACTTGCTGGCTTTAGAGTAGGGTATGGGTTTGCCCATGAAAATTTAATAACCAATTTACTTAAAGTAAAATTACCCTTTGAGCCTTCATGGCCAGCACAAGTTGCAGCGATGGCTGCAATTGATGATATTGATTATGTTGAATCTACCATATCGCATTGCAGAGAAGGTATGGAGAAAATGATTACCACCTTTAATCAGATGGACTTAGACATGATTCCATCTGTTGCAAATTTTATAACATTATTGTTTGATTGTGAAGATGAGGCTTTGTCGTTTAATGATAGCATGTTGCAACAGGGTGTCATTTTACGTCATTTGTCAGGCTGGGGACTGCCTGAGTGTATTAGAGTTACAATTGGAAGTGATGAAGAGAATGAGTATATGATAGACTGTCTTTCTAAAACATTATCATCATATAAATATTGATATTGTTAAAATTATATAAAGTAATACTTTAAATAAGATTTTTATTATTTATTAATATTATCACATCTGTTTTTAGGTGATTTGGATGTAATTTTATATATATGAGTATTAAGGTAATTGCAACAAATCGTAAAGCTAGGCATGAGTATCACATATTGGAAAAGTTTGAGGCAGGCATGGTTTTGTGTGGTTCTGAAGTCAAGGCTTTAAGGGAAGGGAAAGCAAATATAAAAGAAGCGTATGTTCGCTTTGTAAAAAATGAACTATTTAGCATAGGAATGCACATAGGAGAATATTCAAATGCAGGCTATTCTTCGCATGTGCCCGTTCATGATCGTAAGTTACTTTTACATAAACGAGAATTGCACAAGTTAAGGCGGATTGTTGAAGAGAAGGGGAAAACATTGATACCGCTTTCAATGTACTTTAAGGGTGGATATGTAAAACTAGAATTTGGTTTGGCTCAAGGCAAGAAACTTTGGGATAAACGTAAGAGTAAAATGGAAAGAGACGTTTCGCGTCAAATTGATAGAGAATTAAAAAAGGCACGTAATTAAATGGTTAATTTTCCTCCATTAAAAGATCAAATGGATTTAATTTTAAAAGGTACTGAAGAAATCATACCTGTTGAAGAATTAGAGAAAAAAATAATAACATCTAATAAGGATAATCGTCCCTTAAAAATAAAATTTGGTTGCGATCCTAGCCGTCCAGATCTTCACATAGGTCACGCAGTAGTTCTTAAAAAATTAAAAGATTTTCAAGATTTAGGGCATGAGGCTATATTGTTAATAGGTGATTTTACGGCTATGATAGGTGATCCAACAGGAAGAAATAAGACACGGCCTCAAATCACCCTGGATGAAACCAAGGAAAATGCTCAATCATACATAGATCAAGCTTCCATAGTTCTTTCAGATAAAAATTTGCAGATAGTATATAATTCTAATTGGCTAAGTTCAATGAATTTTTCAGATGTAATTAAATTGTCTTCTAAATATACTGTTGCAAGAATGTTGGAACGAGATGATTTTACCAAACGGTATAAAGAGGGGGTTCCCATTTCAGTTCATGAGTTTTTATATCCGTTGGCGCAAGGCTATGATAGCGTACATTTAAAAGCAGATGTAGAGCTGGGTGGAACTGATCAAAAATTTAACTTGCTTGTTGGTCGCGATTTGCAAAAGGAGGCATCTCAAGAGCCTCAAGTTATCATCACTACTCCTATTCTTGAGGGTACAGATGGTGTAGAAAAAATGTCTAAATCATATGATAATTATATTGGTTTGACAGATTCACCTGATGAACAATATGGTCGTACTTTATCCATTCCTGATAATCTAATAGCAAGGTATTTTGAATTTGCTACAGCAATTTCAGTGAAGGAACTTGGCGAAATAAATGATGATTTAGAAAAAGGAAAATCTAATCCTAGGGACCTTAAGCGTCGCTTGGCAAGAGAGATTGTATCTCTCTATCATGGGACAGATGCATCAATGGAGGCAGAAAAGAAATTTGATGCTTTGTTCATAAATAAAGATGAGCCAGATGACATGCCCGAATATAAACTGCAAAAGGCTGAAAAACTAATAATGATAATGGTAGATGCGGGAATGGTTTTAAGTAATGGTGAGGCGCGTAGGATGATTTCACAAGGAGCAGTTAAAATAGATAGAGAAAAAATTAATGACATTCATGCTGTTATTAATCCTGGAAATAAAAAGGTTGTCAAAGTTGGTAAAAGAAAATTTTTAAAGGTAATTTAATGAAGAATATAGCCATTGCTTTTTGTTTATTGTATTTTTTTGGATGTTTTAATAAATATGGTATTGTCTTGAATGAAGAAGAAGTTAACCATATCCCATCTACTCCTCATGTAAATTATGAATTAAATAAATACAGAAAAAATATACCCAAGTCCATAATTTTTATTATAGCTGATGGGACTGGCATTGGTCAGTATACAATTTCATATTATTCGAATGGTCCTTTTGCTCCTGCGCGATTTGAACATATAGGATTAGTGGCAACACATCCTAATGATGGCAATTGTTCTACTTCATGTAAGCGTGTAACAGATTCTGCTGCAAGTGGTACGGCTTTATCTTCTGGTTTAAAGACATATAATGGTGCAATTGGTGTGAATTTAGATACCATAGCAGTTAAAACAATGTTAGAAATTGCTGAGGAGAAAGGCATGTCTACTGGTCTTGTAGCAACATCAACTATTACACATGCGACACCAGCTTCTTTTGCTGCCCATGTTGATTACCGTAAGAAAGAACATGAAATTGCAATTCAATATGCACAGCAAGAAATCGATGTTATTTTAGGAGGAGGTAAGAAATTTTGGCCAGATAGCTTGATTGCTGCTTATGTAAATCGTGGTGCCCAGTACATTAATGACATTAGCATGCCTTTGTCTCAAGATAAGCGATTATTAGGTTTATTTGCAGAGAAAGCTCTTCCTCCTGTGCATGATGGTAGATCGCCAACTACTACTGAAATGGCAAAATTAGCAATTGAACGCTTAGATGATAATCCTAATGGTTTTTTTGTAATGATTGAAGAATCTCAAGTAGATTGGGGAGGGCATGCGAACAGTGCAAAATACATACAAGGAGAAATGAAGTCATTAAATGATCTTGTTAATTATGCTTTAGATTATCAAGCAAAACATCCTGAAGTTTTAGTGTTATTAACGGCAGATCACGAATGTGGTGGTGTTTCTGTACATGATGGTAAAAATTCTGATTTGGACATAAGATTTACTTCTGATTATCATTCTGCAAATATTGTGCCTATTTGGGCTTCTGGACCTGGTTCTGAAGTGTTTGATGCATTCATGGATAATACTGAGATTGGGAAGCAATTGATTTCTTATATATTAGATAAATGAATGATTATTGGGTGACATCTGTTTCTGTAGCTCCTATGCATATTCAACCAGACTTTTCTTCAGAGATGGTTAGTCAATCACTATTATGGGAAGAGATTAAATTCATTCAAAAAAAAGATAATTGGAGCTTGATTAGGTCAAGGGATGGTTATGAGGCTTGGATGCATTCTTCACATATTCTTAGAACTAATATTTGTCGCGATAAACAGGTAATGATTTTTGATAGATATATGCCTATTTATACTGAAGAAAAATTATTAAATGGTGTAAAAGCAGTATTGTCATTTGGAACGAAAGTTCCAATTATTGATGAATATGACGATTGTTTTAAAATTATTTTTCCAGATGAAACAAATGCGTTTATGGAAAAAAATACATATAAAAAATTGAATAATAGAAAAAATATAATTTCTCTTTCTAAATCACTTTTAGGCGTACCTTATTTATGGGGAGGCACTTCTTCATTTGGTTATGATTGTTCTGGTTTTGTCCAATCAGTTTTAAAATCTTTGAACATATCTATTGCTAGAGATTCCAGTTGCCAGAAAAAGGATGGAAGATTGTTTGAAGTTGAAGACATGGAATCTGGAAATTTAATTTTTTTTTATGAGGGTGGAAAAATAAATCATGTAGGTTTTGTCATTGATGAAAGTAGAATTATTCATTGTTCCGGGGAAGTGAAAATTGAATCGTTAAAATTGCATGATGATAATTTTAATAAGGAATTATTTGAAAAAGATCATATGGTAATGTCAATTAAAAATTTATTGAATAATTCATGTTAGCATACATTTACGATAGTTTTAAATAATTTTCTTTGGAGTTTAAAAATATTTTTTTACTATTAGAAAAATTAGGAGGTAAGTAAATGTCTAAGGGATCGATGCCTGTTATGTTATCGGGGATTCAGCCAAGTGGTCAATTATGTATTGGTAATTATTTAGGGGCATTGAAAAATTGGGTTTCATTACAAAAAACTCATGATAGCATATTCTTGGTTGTTGACATGCATGCGCTCACTGTTAAACAGAATCCTGCGGAATTAAGAAAAAGATGTCTTTCTTATGTTGCACAGTACATAGCTTGTGGAATTGATCCTAATAAAAGTACAATTGTAATTCAATCGCATGTACCCCAACATGCAGAACTTATGTGGGTTTTAAATTCTTTGACTTATATGGGGGAACTGAATAGAATGACTCAATATAAGGATAAGTCAAAAAAACATTCTACAAATATGAATGCTGGCCTTTTTACATATCCTGTATTGATGGCCTCAGATATTTTGATATATCAAGCAGATCTTGTGCCTGTCGGAGCAGATCAAAAACAGCATCTTGAATTAGCTAGAGATTTAGCCAAACGTTTCAATGTGCAGTATTCTGAAACGTTTGTTGTTCCTGAACCTTATATACCAAAAGAAGGTTCTAGAATCATGAGCTTGCAGGACCCTGCAAAAAAAATGTCAAAATCTGATGAAAATCTTAATAATATAATTTCATTGCTCGATGAGCCGGATACGATTCGTAAAAAAATAAAACGCGCCATTACTGATTCTGGCAGTGAGGTTCTTTATGATGAATCTAAACCTGGTTTATGTAATTTGATTAGTATTTTTTCATTGATAACTAATTCATCAATTTCTTCAATAGAAAAAAGATTTGATGGAAAAATGTATTCTGATTTTAAAGCTGACTTAGGGGATGCCTTAGTTGAGTATTTAGGGCCATTGCAAAATAAGTATAATGAAATAATAGATGATAAAACATATCTTTCAAATGTGCTAGATAAGGGGGCAGAGAACGCTTATTATCGTGCTAGAAAAACGTTGACAAAAGTATATAGAAAGATAGGTTTTGTTCCTAAGGGCAAATAAAGTGATATATGAAGTGATGCCTGATGGATTAGATTGTATCATGTTAATATTTTAAAAATGATCATTACATGATTTTTCAAATTATATGAGATTAAATAAATATCTAGCTCGATCAGGATGTGCTTCTCGAAGAGCATGTGATAAGCTCATTGAGGAAGGCAGGGTTAAGGTCAATGGTGCAATCATGTTAGATTTTTCATGTCAGGTTGATAATGATGATGTTATTATGTGCGATGGAAAAATTATTAACCAAATTGCTGATTCTGAAGTATTTTTGGCACATAAGTTAAAAGGATACATATCTACCTCTCAAGATCCATATGGAAGAAAAAAAGTTATTGACATGATTAAAACAAAAAATAGATTATTTACAATAGGTAGATTAGATAGAGATACGACTGGTGCGATACTTTTGACTAACGATGGTGAGCTTGCAAACAAACTAATGCATCCTAAATATAATATTGAAAGAATTTATCTTGTAGCGACCAAAGTTGATATTTTAAAATCTGAATATTCAAAATTAGAAACAGGTATTTCAATTGATAAAAATTTTAAGGTGAAAGGTAAAATTATTCGTCTTGGAAAAAAAGGGGGATTGGTGCATTGGCGCATGATCCTTCATGAAGGTAAAAACCATGAAGTTAAACGCATTTTTAAGTATTTTGGCTCTACGGTTATACACTTGCATAGAGAGTCATTTGCAGGTTTCTCTGTAGAAAATATACTTCCAGGAAAATATAGAAAAGTTACTAAGAAAGAATTGAATAAGATATTGTCATGAATAAATTATTATGAAAATGTTTTTTATATATGAAAAATGAAGTTAATTTAACAGGCTTTTTTATAATTGGAGTTTGCACGAGATGATAATTGCAATTGATGGCCCTGCAGGATCTGGTAAGACAACTACTGCAAAAAATGTAGCTAAAAATTTAGGGTATTTGCATATTAATACTGGAGCAATGTATCGTGGGGTGACATTGAAATTCATTGAAAATGGTATTAGTGTTAATCATTTTTCAGAAGTTGAGCTAAGGAAGATATTGGATGATACTATTTTTGAGTTTACAGGCATAGATGCATCTATTTTGTTCATGAATGGAGAAAATGTTTCTGATAAAATAAAAACTCATGAAGTGACAGATATGGTGAGTTCAGTGAGCTCAATTGGAATGGTAAGGGAAAGAATGGTTTATTATCAGAGGGAAATGTCTTTGAACAAAAATGTTGTATTAGAAGGGAGAGACATTGGGTCAGTAGTATTTCCTAATGCTGATTTTAAATTTTTTTTAGTTGCTGATTTACATGTTCGTGCCAATAGAAGAAAAAAACAGATGGAATTGAATGGTGAATCTGTATCTCTAGATCTTATTTTTAATTCATTAAAAGAGCGAGATGAGAAAGATAGCATGAGAAGTCATTCACCATTAATAAAAACAAAGGATGCGATTGAATTGGATACTACACATTTAACAATTGAAGACCAAATCAATTTCATTATTAAAATAGTAAATAATAATCAATAAGGAGCATGGCTCTTAACATGAGTGATAAAGTAGAACAAGAAACAATAGAAGAAAAAATAGAGGGTTTGGCAGATCAGGATTTAAATGAAAAACAAAATGTTTTGGAAGAGAAAGATAGTGATGATTCTGTTCAAGAATCAGTAAGTGAAGATAATAATGATAGTGAGAAAGAAGAAAGTGTAAATAAAAAACCTATTCTTGATTACTTGGACCCATCAATTTTACAAGTTAGAGAAATTAGTGAAGATGAAATTGAGGCATATGCATCTGAAGATAATATCTCAACAGATGTGAGTGAAAAATATCTAGATACATTTTCTGATATTCGTCAACAAGAAGTTGTTGAAGGAAACGTTGTGGGTATTAATGATAGAGATGTATTGATTGACATAGGATTTAAAGCTGAAGGTGTTGTTTCTCGTTCTGAGTTTAAAGAATTGCCAGAGATTGGCGAAAAGGTAGATGTATTTATAAGAACATTTGAAGATAGACGTGGAAATTTATTACTATCAAAAGAAAAAGCAGATTTCCAAAAAAGATGGCAAGAAATTCGAGATTGTTTTGAAGAAGAGAAGTTAATAACCGGCTTAATCTCTAGAAGGATAAAGGGTGGGATGGTAGTTGATTTAGGCGTAGTTCAAGCATTTTTACCAGGTTCTCAATTAGATATTAAGCCCGTAACAGATTTTGATGAATTTTTAGGGGTAGAAAGTGAATTTAAAATTGTAAAATTTAATGAATTAAGACAAAATATAGTTTTATCTAGAAAAGCAATACTAGAAGGAGACTTGAAAGAAAAACGCCAAGAAGTGCTAGAGCAAATGGAAGTTGGAATGGTACTGGACGGTATTATTAAGAATATTACTGACTTTGGTGCCTTTGTCGATCTTGGGGGGGTTGATGGTTTATTACATATTACAGACATAACATGGGGAAGGATAAATCATCCAACAGAAAAGCTGACTTTAGGAGATAATGTGAAAGTTAAAGTCATAGATTTTGATGTTGAAAAAATTAGAGTTTCTTTAGGAATGAAACAGCTTCAAGATGATCCGTGGAAAAATATCATGGAAAATTATCCTGTTGATTCTGTAGTAGATGGTAAGATTGTAAGTTTGATGAATTATGGTGTTTTTGTAGAAATAGAAGAAGGAGTTGAGGGGCTGATACATATTTCAGAAATGTCATGGGTTAAGCATATAAAACATCCATCAGATATATTTAATACGGGTGATAAGGTGACAGCAAAAATATTAAATATTGATGTAGAAGACAAAAAAATATCCATGGGAATAAAACAATTGCAAGATAATCCATGGGATGATATTGAATCTAAGTTTTCTATAGGGCAAGATTATGAAGGTGTTGTCCAAAATCTTACTCAATTTGGAGCTTTTGTTGAACTTGAAGATGGTATAGATGGTTTAGTTCATGTTTCTGATATGTCATGGACAAAATTAGTTAGACATCCCAAAGATGAAGTAAGTAAGGGGGATAAGGTTAAAGTACGTGTATTAGAATTATCTGTAGAAGAGAAACGCTTATCTCTTGGCATGAAGCAAGTTATGGATAATCCTTGGGAAGCCATAAATGAAAAATATCCATCTGGTACAGTAATAGATGGAAAAGTAATAAAAATTCTAGATAAAGGCATAATATTTAGTTTATTTGATGATATTGAAGGTATTTGCCCAATAAAAAAAGCAAACAAATCAGATAGAGATAAGTTATTTGCTAATTATAAAGAGGGTGATACATACAAAGTAACAGTTCAACAGGTAGATGAAGAAAGTAAAAAGATTATTCTTATGTTAGATGACCTTAATGATTCAGAATCTCTTGACTCAAATAATGAAGAAACACTTCCAAAAGAAAAAGAGGATAAAATAGAGATTCCTCAAGAAATTATTGACTCTGTTGCTGATTCTGATAAAGACTCTGATGGCGAATAATAATTTGTAATAAATACAAAATCCTTCCTCAAACTTAATGGTTGTTCTTGGGATAGAAAGCTCATGTGATGAAACAGCAGCTGCAATTTGCTCTGATGGTAACATAATTAGCAATATTGTACGTTCTCAAGAAATTCATAATGATTATGGAGGCGTTGTACCTGAGCTAGCTTCAAGAGAGCATGATTATAATGTTAATCACATTGTACAAAAAGCATTAGATTCAGCGAATTTATCATTTAATGACATTGATTCAATTGCCGTAACATACGGGCCAGGGCTTTTAGGTTCATTAATCGTAGGTTTAAATTATGCTAAAGGGTTAGCTGTAGGCTTAGGTATACCATTTATTGGCATTAATCATTTGGAAGGTCATTTGTTTTCAAGTTTCATATCTGGGGATGAGATAGATTATCCGTTTTTATGTTTTTTGGTTACAGGTGGGCATACTCAAATTTGGGAGGTAAAATCTTTTGGTGAATATATATTACTTTCTACATCGGTAGATGATGCTGCAGGGGAAGCCTTTGATAAAGGTGCTCGAATATTAGACTTAGGGTACCCTGGTGGGCCTGAAATTGAAAAACATTCGATGGGTGGTGATCCCACTTTTATTAAATTTACTATTCCTAAAGTAAAAAGTAATCCGTTAAACTTTTCTTTTAGTGGAATAAAAACAGCAATATTGTATAAAATCCAATCAATGGAAAAAAAAGAAATTTCGGATAATTTTAATCATATTTGCGCTAGTTATCAAGAGGTTATTATTGATACTTTGCTTGATAGATTAGAAAAAAATATTAAATTGACAAAATTAAACAAAATATCAATTACAGGCGGAGTAGCTGCGAATAAGAGATTTCGTAAAAAAGTAGAATTTATTGAGAAAGAAAATAATTTAAAATGTTATTTTCCTGATCTGAAATATTGTACTGATAATGCTGCAATGATTGCAAAAGTTGGATATTATAAAAGTAAAAATGGGATTGCAAGTTCATTAGACTTGCAGGCTTGCCCAAATTTAAGACTTAGCCATATTGACTTGAAATGAACATAATTGGTTCATTGTTAATCTCCATTATTTTTGCAATAATTTTTTTATTATTAATTATTAGATATATTAAGTCTATTTATAATTATAAAACTGATTTTAGATGGTTCATTATTCTTTTTCGTTCTTTAACGATTATTTTTTTATTGTTGTTGGTAATTGATTTGCGATTTACATGGGAGTCTGTACAGGAGGAATGGTCTGATATGGCTGTGATTTTTGATGTATCAAAAAGTGCTAAATTACATTTATATAATCATAATCATACATTGGAAAGTTTAAAAGCAGATATTGATGCGTGGGCAAATAACCAAGATGTTGAAATTAAATATTTTACTTTTGCAGAAAAATTAGAATTAATGGATGATTTTAGTAATAATGATTCATTAATTAATATAAATTCTACAAATTTTTCTAATTTGAGTCATTCTGAACAATTAAAAAGGTTTGATAATATAATTCTTATTACTGATGGGCAGGCCACTACTGGGCAGAGCTTAGATCAAATTGATTTTAAAAATTTTCCACCATTTTATACCGTTGGCTTGGGAAAAAAAGAATTGCAGAATGATTTGGCGGTATATGATGTTGATGTTAAAGGGAATTATGATTATGCTGATACAGTTCAAATTAATTTTAAAGTTCAATCAATGATTGGTTATGATTTAAAAACATCATTTTATATATATGATTCAAATAATGATATTATTTATAATGATATTATTCTCTTGGAAAAAGGAAAGCATATTAAAGAAATGAAAATTGGCATAAATAAAAGTGAATTGACTAATTATAATATTATAGTTATTGATTCTATGAAGAGTGAAATTAATCATGTTAATAATAGAGCCCCTTTTTTAGTTGATGTTAGCAAGCGTGATGAAAATGTTTTATTAATTAGTGGTGCTTTGTCTGGCAATACATCTATAATTAAAAAACACCTTTCTAAGCAGGAAAATTATAAATTGATTAATTGTCATAGGTATAATAAAAGTGACTGGAGTATTAATCTAGAAAAAATAAATTATACAACTATTGAATTAATTGTTTTGGATGATTTTCCTTTATATGGAGAAGATGAAAGTATTTTTACTGATTTAATTGAGAAATCTTACGTGCATAATATTCCTCTTATTTTATTTCAAGGTCCCTCAATGGATATGGAGTCAGCAAGAATCATATCTAAAAAATATAGCTCATTAAATCCCATGGATGCAGATCCTAATATTAAAGTGCCGCTAAGTTCTCAATCGCTGTGGGCTAGGAGGATGAACTTAAATGTTGAAGAAATTCAGCCACAAAATCGTATGCTAAAATGGATTTATAAAGGTGATTCACTTCTTGACTTTTCAGATGGGTCAATTTTTTTAGCTAATGATGAATTGTTTTATTTTATTTCAAGTCCAAATTTATCTGGTATTTATTATAATGATATTATTAATGGCAATATGACTTTAAGTGAAATCATAGATAAAATAATTTTAATTGCAATTGATGGCAACCAGGGACTGATAAATATGGCTGTAGATGGAATGCTTTTTCATTTAGGAGAAAAAATTAAAATGAAATCTACTATTTTAAATATATATGAATTAAGTAACCTTGATTTTTATTATTTTGATACTAATGATACTTTGCGTATAGATTGTAATCATGAAAATATTAACAATACAATTGCATGTGAGCATTACTTTGACATGCCTGGAAAATATGTATTATTTTCATCAGGTGAATTAAATGATGGAGAAAAAATATATAGTAATGAAGTTGAGATTATTATTGATGAAATTGACATGGAGGAGGATAACTTATCATTGAATGAACAGGGTTTATTGTCAATGTCATCAAGTACTGATGGAGCATATTGTCCTGTTGATTCGCTACATTCAATTTATAAAGCCATTGATACTAATTTAAAGCAGGTAGATAAAATTCATAAAATTAGTGCAATTAATTCTCAGAATTATTGGTGGATAATCATAATTTTACTTTGCGTAGAATGGTATATGAGAAAAAAGAGAGGTTTATTATAAATAAAATTTTAATTACTGGTGGTGCTGGTTTTATAGGTGGAAATTTTATCATTAACCAGATCTTAAGTCAAAAAAATAAAATTATTAATTTTGATAAATTAACATATGCAGGCAATATGGATACGTTGCGTTTAGTAAGTAGTCATAGTAATTATTTTTTCATTCAGGGTGACATATGCAGTCATATAGATGTGAAGTCCGCACTAAAAGAATATGAGCCTGACATTATTATAAATTTTGCAGCAGAATCACATGTTGATCGTTCAATTGATGGGCCTTCGAAATTCATTCAAACTAATATTGTTGGCACATCTGTACTTTTAGAGGAGAGTTTAACGTATTATAGAACATTGTCTGCACGAAACAAAAAGAAATTTATATTTTTACAAATATCTACTGATGAAGTATATGGAAGTTTGAATGATGATGGGTTATTTACTGAAAAAACACCTTATGCGCCAAGGTCTCCTTATTCAGCATCAAAGGCTTCTTCAGATCATTTAGTTAGAGCCTGGTATCATACTTATGGTTTACCAACAATTATTACAAATTGTTCAAATAATTATGGACCATATCAATTTCCAGAAAAATTGATTCCTTTGATGATATTAAATTGCTTGTCAGGTAAAGATCTTCCAATTTATGGCAAAGGAAATAATGTAAGGGATTGGCTTTACGTTAAAGATCATTGTAATGCCATAGACACTGTTATTGATAAGGGGAGAATTGGAGAAAATTATAATATTGGTGGTAATAATGAACTTGCAAACATTGATGTCGTTAAATTAATTTGTAATAAAATGAATAAGTTGCAGCCTTTAAAAGATGGTAGAGAATTTGAAGAATTAATTACTTTTGTTGAAGATAGGCCAGGGCATGATTTTAGATATGCAATAGATGCGTCTAAGATTGAGGATGAACTGAATTGGAGACCAAAAGTTTCTTTTTCAGAAGGGTTAGAAAATACAATTAATTGGTACTTAGATAATAAAGATTGGTGGATGAATATTAATAAACAAAAATATAATCAAGAAAGATTGGGAGTTTTTTCATAATGAAAGGGATAATATTGGCAGGGGGTGCAGGTACACGTTTATTTCCACTTACTTTAGTTGCAAGCAAACAGTTGATGCCCGTATATGATAAGCCTATGATATATTATCCATTGTCAACATTAATGTTAATGGGAATAAATGAAATATTAATAATTTCAACGCCCCACGATACTCCTAGATTTAAAAGATTACTCGGTAATGGTAATTCATTGGGCTTAAAAATTGATTATGAAATTCAAAGTAAACCTAATGGCATAGCAGAAGCATTTATTATTGGTGATAAATTCATTGATAATGACGATGTGGCGCTAATATTGGGAGATAACTTATTTTATGGGAGTGGATACATAGAGAAAATAAAGAGTAATATTAATAAAATTAATGGAGCAATAATATTTGGCT
>JAYZCM010000046.1:0-26625 GCA_036338305.1 Fidelibacterota bacterium
AGTAGTAGGTTCTGAAACATTAGCATTTTCTGTTGATGAGGGTGTCCAAGTAATGGGTGGCGCTGGATTCATAGAAGAGTATCCCATGGCAGCAATGTATAGAGATGAAAGAATTAATAGAATTTTTGAAGGTACTAATGAAATAAATAGATTAATCATTGGCGGTACAATAATGAAAAAAGCAATTTTAGAAGAAATTCCTTTGCGTGACATGATTTTTCAAAGAAGTCAAAGTTGGCTACCTGAAATAAATTTGCCAAATCATGAGTATTTGGATAATGAAGCAAATGCCGTTGAATTTAGTAGATCATTTACATTATTTTGTTTACATGAATCAATTCTAAAATTTGGACAAGATTTAAAAAATGAACAATGGATTCTTGAGCCTTTTGCAAATATGGCAATTTCATTATCATTAATGGATACTTGTTTTAAGCGATTCATTCAATTGGATGATGGTAATCATAAGCAGAAAACATTAGAAGTTTTAAGATTGTCCATTATTAATAATTTTGAATCATGTTATTTGTATGGAATGGAAATAATAAATCATTTATTTGATGAAGATGTACTAAATAGTAAGAGAGAAATGATTAATGGGTGGCATTCGAAAGTTTTTCTTGACATGGATAGGATAAAATGGCAAAAGAGAATTGTTAATACATTGTATGAAGAAAATAAATATTATTTGGACAATAATTAAGGAGAGTATAAGTGTCAATTGAATCATGTATAGTAGATGGAGCTAGAAGTCCCATAGGATTAAAAAATGGTGCGATGGTTGGTGTTAGGTCTGATGATTTAAGTGCAATGGTCATAAAAGGCATGATGGATAGAAATGTTGAGATTCCAAAAGAAGCCATAGAAGATGTAGTTGTTGGGTGTGCATTTCCTGAGGGACCTCAAGGTATGTTGATGGCGAGAGCAATATCAATTTTATCAGATTTGCCTGTAGAGGCTGGAGGTAAAGTGGTAAATCGTTTTTGCGGTTCATCCATGGATTCTGTACATCAGGTAAGTCAGGCAATTTTGGCTGGTGACATTGATGCGGGCATCGCGGGGGGCGTTGAAGACATGTTTGGAGTTCCCATGGGAGGTTTTAATCCAAGCTTTCATCCAGAACTTTATGAAAAAGAATTATATATTGGAATGGGTGATACTGCTGAAATTTTAGCAAAGGATTTAGATATTTCAAGAGCTGATCAAGAGGCATTTGCCATTGAATCACATAAGAAGGCATTAAGTGCAATTGATGCTGGAAATTTTAAACAAGAAATAATCCCCATATCTGTTAATGGTATTGATATTGACAGAGATGAAGGTCCGAGAACTCCTGATGTCGAAAAAATAAAATCTCTTGAACCTGCCTTTGATGCAGGTGGTACGATTACTGCCGCAACATCTAGTCCTATTTCGGTTGGAGCTGCTTCAGCGCTAATAATGAGTACTGAGAAAGTAATGTCTTTGGGGCTTAAACCTAAATTTATCATTCGTGCTAGAGCGGTCGCAGGAGTGGATTGGACTAGAATGGGGTCGGGGCCATTGCCTGCAACTGAGAAAGCATTAAATAAAGCTGGCATGTCAATGGAAAATATAGATTCGATAGAGTTGAATGAAGCTTTTGCTGCACAGTCATTGTATGTAATACGTAAAGGTGGTTGGGATGTTGATAAAATAAATTTAAATGGTGGCGCAATAGCTCTTGGTCATCCTTTAGGATGTTCTGGAGTACGTTTACTTGTTACTTTAATGAATGTAATGGAGCAACAAGATACATCTGTAGGATTGGCTACCATGTGTATTGGTAGTGGTCAGGGTATTGCAACAATTATTGAAAGAGTTAATTGAGGTGTTTCATGAGTGATTCTTTAAAAATAGAAAAAGTTGCAGTGTTGGGGACAGGTGTCATGGGTGCGCAAATTGCTGCCCATTTAACTAATGCCAAGATTCCTGTTTTAGCCTTTGACATTAAACAGGAAATTGCCGATAAAGGAATACAGTCTAGTGTCAAATTAAAACCTAGTCCTTATTATAATCCTAAAACTGTGGAATTAATTACTCCATGTAATTATGATGAACATCTTGATAAAATTTCTGAATGTGATTGGATAATAGAGGTTATTGCTGAGCGTTTGGATTGGAAGCAAGATTTATATGAAAAAATTCAACCCTATTTAAAAGAGAATGCTGTTTTAACGTCAAATACATCTGGAATTTCTGCTTTGGAATTATCATCAAAAATGAATGATTCAATGGCAAGTCGTTTCTTTATTACACATTTTTTTAATCCTCCAAGATACATGAAACTTGTTGAAATTGTTCCATGTGAGAGAACAGATGATGCTGTTATTCCACCTATGGCGGCATTTCTTGAGAATGATTTGGGGAAGGGGGTGGTATATGCCAAAGATACACCAAACTTCATTGCTAATAGAATTGGCGTTTATGGCATGATGGTTACTTTAGATCAGGCACGTAAAAATAATTTATCAATTGAGAATGTTGATGCTTTGACTGGGACGCTTATTGGACGCCCAAAGTCTGCTACTTTTAGAACGGCAGATGTTGTTGGGTTGGACACAATGTGCTTTGTTTCAAATACTGCATTTGAAAAATGTGAAAATGATGCAGAAAGAGATATGTTTAAAATTCCTAGTTATCTTGAAAAAATGGTTGCGAATGAATGGCTAGGCCAAAAATCCAAACAAGGTTTTTATAAGAAAATTGACAAAGGGGTTATTCATTCCATAGATTTAGATACTCTTGAGTATACTCCTCAGAAAAAAGATAGATATCCTGGAGTTGGAAAAGCAAAGGAACATTCTAAAACTGCTGATAGAATTAAAACATTAGTTAATACAGATGATGTATCTGGGCAATTCATATGGGAAGTTACTTCTCATGCATTATTGTATTCAGCTTTTAGAGTTGGTGAAATATCAAATGACATAGTGAATATTGATCGTGCAATGAGGTGGGGGTTTGGTTGGGAAATGGGCCCCTTTGAAGTTTGGGATGCCATTGGATTATCTGAATCAGTTGTAAGAATGAAAGAAGAAAAAAAACGTATTCCAGATTGGGTTGCAGCAATGTTATCTAATGGTAATGAAAAATTTTATAAAGTAATAAATGGAAAAGATTGTTACTGGAATCATGAAAAAAATGATTACGTAGAAATTACTACGACAAGTAAAGAATTAAACTTTTCCAAGTGTAATAATAATGATGGTTTAATTGAAAAGCATTGGTCAGCATCGATAGTTGATTTAGGCGATGAAGTGGTAGGTGTTAATTTTCATTCAGTTTTAAAAGCTGACCTTAACCCAATAGATGGCTCTATTCTGGAGACACTTTATAAAGCTCAAGAATGGGTTAAGGAGCAGGGCTATAAAGGGTTGGTGGTATCTAGTGACTCAGCTAATTTTTGTGCAGGAGCTAATTTGACATTAATTTTAAATTCTGCATATCGTAAAGATTGGGAAGAATTAAATCGTACGGTAAAAATAATGCAAGATATCTTGCAGAGTTTGCGATACGCTGAATTTCCAGTTGTTGCTGCGCCTTTTGGCTTGGTTTTAGGTGGAGGTTTTGAAACCATTTCTGCATGTGATCGCATAGTTGCTGCAGGAGAAAGTTATATAGGGCTTGTTGAGGTTGGTGTGGGCTTGATACCGGGAGCAGGTGGCAATTTGCGAATGATATCTAATCTTAATAAAAAAATTAAATCTGCAATGCCTGGAGCTTTTCCGATAATTCAAAAAGCATTTGAAACTATTGGATTTGCCAAGGTCGCTACATCTGCTAAAGAAGCTAAGGCTATAGGTTATTTAAATAGTGATGATCGTATAGTGATAAATAGAGATCACATATTGTCTGAAGCTAAAAATGAAGTATTGTCTATGTCCGATAATTATGTTGTACCTGAGGTTGAATCTTTTAAGCTCCCAGGAAAGAGTGGTCGTTTAGTATTGGATGCAACATTGAAAGGCTTTGTTAAATCTGGAAAAATAAGTGAACATGATGCACTGATTGGCAAAAAACTTGGATATGTATTGACTGGCGGAGATAAGGGGGGACCATTTTCATCAGTTGATGAACAATATCTTTTGGATATTGAAAGAGAGACTTTTATTAGTTTATGTGGGGAACAAAAAAGCATAGAGCGCATAGAATATATGTTGAAAAAAGGAAAGCCTTTAAGAAATTAGCCCAAAACAATGAACTTTTTAGTTTGTTGTTTTTCTCCTGAAAAGAGATCCTATATAGGATCTCTTTTCTTTTATGAAGCACTTTTAAAAAGATTTAGTAAAATATATTTTGCAATATTCGGGTTTTCTTTTAATCTGCGTATGGCATAATCGTACCAATCTTTTCCAAAAGGAACATATATCCTAACTTTATAATTGTTTGCCAAGTGTCGTTCAAGCCAGCCTGACATTGGTACTCCATAAAGAACTTGAAACTCAAATAAATTGTTTTTGATTTTCATTTTTTCTATTAAAGCATATGATTTTTCTATAATTTCATTATCGTGAGTTGCTATTCCTACATAAATTTTATTTTCAAATGCATACTCTAAAAGTTTCATGAAATTTTCATTGATACCTTTTTTATTTTGAATTGCAACATTTGGTGGTTCTTTATAGATTCCTTTGCAGAGTCTGAAATTAATTTTATTTGTTTTTGTTGCTTCTATTAGATCATTTTTTGTCCTGTGTAAATAAGCTTGAAATACAATGCCTAGATTGCCATGGGCTGCATTTAGTTTTTCATACAAATTTATTGTAGATTCTGTTTGAGATGAATCTTCCATATCCAATCTAATGAAGTTATTATAGTGCTTTGCTGTCGAAAGAATGTTTTCAAAATTATTGATTGCGCAATCATGACTTATGTCCATTCCTAGATGGCTAGGTTTGATTGATAGATTACAATCCAAGTCATTTAAATGTATTTGTGTTAATAGATTCTTATAATCATTACTAGTTTGTTCAGTTATTATTTTATCCTTTTCATGCTCTCCTAGTATGTCAAGAGTTACTGAAAATTGTTTTTGATTTAATTTTTTTACAATAGTAATTGCGTCACTTGCATTTTCCCCTGCAACATATTTATAAGCAAATAGCCTTACGATGGACTTAGGCATGCTTGTCATGATAGATATTATTATATTATTAAATATAGTCTTCATTGTATTATAATAAATTATCAAATATTATTTTCGAATAACAAATTAATATTCTTTTTTAAAAATTATTTAATAGGGGTTGTATCATAATTTTTGAGCTAACTAAATTTAAGCACAGGGATAAAAACATATTTAGTGTATCAAGACTTTCTTCCTATCATAGTATTTACAGGTTTGGCGGTGGCTCTTATTGGGCTTCCTCTTGCTCTGCAACACCTTCTATCTCCAAGGAAAAATAAGGGTGGTGATAAGCTGCTATCATATGAGTGTGGTGAGGTCCCTGAAGGTTCTGCATGGGTTCAATTTAATATTCGTTTCTATGTTATAGCATTAATATTTTTAATATTTGATGTTGAGATTGTGTTTTTATTTCCTTGGGCCGTTGTGTATCAAGAATTAGGTTTATTGGCCTTTATTGAAGCTTTTTTATTTGTCCTTATATTAGTAATTGGTTTTATGTATGTATGGGTTAAAGGTGACCTTGATTGGGTTAAGATGAATGTAAGGCATGGCGAGGGGCGCTATGCTAATTTAAAATCTGAAGGGGAGAAAGTTTAGTGGATCCAAGTCTAGTCGGTAAATTTAATCAAGATAACATTGTAGTTGAGAAATTAGATAATTTAATAAATTGGTCTCGGGCAAATTCTTTATGGTTCTTTCAATTTGGATTGGCCTGTTGTGCCATAGAAATGATGTCTGCGGCTGGGCCGAGGCACGATTTAGAACGATTTGGAACAATGCCTAGAGCTACGCCTAGACAATCAGATGTCATGATTGTTGCTGGAACAGTAACGATGAAAATGGCAGAAAGAGTAAAGAGATTATACGAGCAGATGTCAGATCCTAAATATGTAATTTCTATGGGTAGTTGTTCTAATAGTGGTGGGCCATATTGGCAACATGGGTATCATGTTTTGAAGGGTGTTGATTTAGTTGTGCCTGTAGACGTTTATGTTCCAGGTTGTCCACCAAGGCCAGAAGCTTTATTGCAAGGTCTATTAGAGTTGCAAAATAAAATAAAATCTGAAACACCTCTTAGGAAACAAGTGTAATGACTTTTAAGGAAATAGTAAAATATCTTGAAGATAAAGTAGGTGGCAAAATATTACTTGAAGATGATAAAGATGTTATTTTTGTGAAAGCTGATGTTTGGAGTGACATTTCTAAGTTATTAAAAAATGATGCTAATCTTTCTTTTGATTATCTTATGTGTATATCCTCATATGATAAGGGAGATAATAAAACGTATGGTGTTGCTTATAATTTTTATTCTAATGAAAAAGCACATTATTTGGAAATTAGAATTGAGGTTGAGGATGGAGTTTCTGTGCCTTCTATATCGTCATTATGGAGAGCTGCTGATTGGCATGAACGTGAAGCTTATGACATGATGGGAATACATTTTGAAGGTCATCCTAATTTAAAACGTATTTTATTGGCTGATGATTGGGAGGGGCATCCTTTGAGAAAGAATTATAAAGAGCCTAATTATTACCATGGATTGCCAGTCCCAAAGGATAAATCATATTGGGAATGATGGAAAATCAATTATCAGATAAATCTGTGATAGAAACAGGAGAAATGGTTTTAAACATGGGGCCTCAGCATCCAAGTACCCATGGAGTATTACGTTTAAAAATTCATACGGATGGTGAAGTCGTATCTAAAATTGAACCTGTATTGGGATATTTGCATCGTTGTTTTGAAAAACATTGTGAAAAACTATCTTATGAACAGATAGTGCCATTCACTGATCGGTGTGATTATTTGGCTTCAATGCATATGGATCATGCTTATTCAATTGCTGTAGAAAAACTTTTGGATGTCAATCTCCCTGAAAGAGTTGAGTACATAAGGGTAATTGTTGCAGAGCTTCAGCGAATTGCTAGCCATTTGATTGCTGTTGGAGCTTTTGGTTTGGATGTTGGTGCAATCACTCCATTTACATGGACCTTAAGGGATCGAGAGAGAATTTTAGATCTTTTTGAGGCATTGTGCGGGGCTCGATTGTTATATAATTATATTTGGCCAGGAGGACTGTCTCACGACTTACCGCCTTTCTTTATTGAAAGGACAAAAGAGTTTATTGATTATTTTGGCCCTAAAATAATTGAACTAAATAAATTATTGACAACAAATAAAATTTTTATTGAACGTTCAGCAGATGTTGGTGTGCTTCCAGCAGATGTTGCTATTAATTATGGAGTTACTGGTCCAACGCTTAGGGCTAGTGGCGTAAATTTTGATTTGCGTAAAAATGAACCTTATTCAATTTATGAAAAATTTGATTTTGAGGTTCCAATTGGTAAAGGTGAAATGGGAACGGTGGGTGACTGTTGGGATAGGTATTATGTGCGAGTTTTGGAGATGGAAGAATCATTGAAAATTTTAAAACAAGCTTGCGATCAAATACCTGAAGGAGACATCCATGAGGCTTTACCTAAAAAAATTCGTCCAGAAAAAGGCGAAGTGTATGGACGGTATGAGTCTGCGCGAGGTGATGTTGGTTTTTATATTATTAGTAATGGAAAGAATATTCCATTAAGGGTAAAGATGAGATCTCCTGCTTTCTGTAATTTATCTGTATTAAGTGAAATTAGTGAAGGGTGGATGATCTCAGATGTAATTGCTAATCTTGGCAGCTTGGACATTGTACTTGGAGAGATAGATCGTTGACATCAATCACTGATACCCTTATTAATTACTTTTCTTTTGCTGATGTCAATATTGGCATTATTTTGACTTTAATCATTTCTGTGCTTGGAATTTTAATTTTTAGCATAATGGCAGTAAATGCTCTTATTGCAGTTTATTTTGAAAGAAAAGTTTCCGCTTTCATGCAGGATCGTTTAGGTCCAATGGAAGTTGGAATATTGGGTTTTAAAGGTGGTAAGAAATTTTGGGGAGGAATTGGTCAAACATTGGCTGATGCCATAAAATTATTGGTTAAGGAAGACATTCTGCCAAATGATGCAGATAAGGCATTGATGATCATGGCGCCCTTTATCATATTTACCGGTGCATTGTTGACGTTTATTGGTGTTCCCTTATCTTCACATTTTGTTATTTCAGATTTCAATATTGGTATTTTTTACATAATTGCAATGAGTTCCGTTGGTGTGATTGGGATTATTCTTGCAGGGTGGTCTTCTAATAATAAATGGTCATTGTATGGCTCGATGCGGGCTGCAGCTCAAATAGTTAGTTATGAAATTCCCATTGGTTTATCGTTGCTTTTGATCGTATTGGTTGCGGGTAGTCTTAATTTGGGTGATATTGTTCAATGGCAAGAATCAAATCGGTGGTTTATATTTCATAGTCCATTTGCCTTTTTAGCTTTTTTCATATATTTTATTTCAGTAGTTGCGGAAACGAATCGTACTCCATTTGATATTCCTGAGGCAGAATCTGAGCTTGTTGCCGGTTGGATGACAGAGTATTCTGGGTTTAGATGGGCCTTATTCTTTTTGAGTGAATATGCAAATATGTTAATTGTTAGCTTGATTGCTGCCATTGTTTTTTTAGGAGGATGGTTATCGCCTCTGCATGTTTTTAATATTTTTCCTGATTCTTGGACTTTTATTGATGGACCTATTATTGGAATGTTTTGGTTGTTTTTAAAAGCTATTTTGATAATTTTTGTAATGATGTGGTTTCGTTGGACTTTTCCAAGATTGAGAGTGGATCAACTCATGTATTTGTGTTGGAAGGTGTTCATACCTTTCTCTTTGGCTAATTTATTTTTTATAAGTTTATGGGAGCTAATTTTTTAATGAGTGAATATTTTAATCAGATCATTTATGGTGTAAAGTCTTTTTTAACTGGCATGAAGCTTACTCTTAATCACTTTAATAAGAAAAAAGATTTAGTTGCGACATTACAATATCCTCATGAAAAATGGCCTTTACCTGAGCGTAGTATTGGTTTTGATCATTCTGAATATAATGTGATTAGATCTAGATTACATGTTGACATAGATGATTGTATTGCGTGCATGCAATGTGAACGCGTTTGCCCTGTAGATTGCATAAAAATTGATTCCATAAAGCCTCCAAAAGATAGTGGGGTTGATTGCGGGATGACTTCTAATGACACACAAAAGAAAATGATTGTTAGTCGCTTTACCATTGATATGTCAGAATGCATGTATTGTAATCTATGTGTTTATCCTTGTCCAGAAGAGTGTATTTACATGGTTGGAGGCCCCAATGCTGAAAAGCATGAAATTGATTATGAATTTAGTCAATATGAAAGAGATGGAATGATTTTTGAATTTGCAGATGCAACCGATGATCAAATTAAAGAAGCTGGCGGTGAGGCTTGGATAGAAGCTAGGGATGCCAAATTAGCGAATATTAGTGAAGGATCTGATCTTAAGGGGTTTGTTGAAGACAAGGCTCCAGCACCTGTTGTTGTTAAAGATGAGAAAAGTGATGTTAAGGCTTTAAAGAGTAAGGTTAAGACTAAAAAATCTACTCAATTGGAAATTCAATCTTTTAATGACATTTCTGACAAAATGTGTCGTGGAATAGCAAAAAAAGCTTATACAGCTGGAAAACGTAATGGTTTAGATGATATTGCAATTTTGGCTTCCGTTGGGCAAGCTTTGTCAGATTATGGTAAACTAAATGATGATATTCAGGCTGCATTAGATGTTTTGTCAAGGAGTAATCAAGCTACTGAATCTAATGAGGTTGATCTGCCTGATGATAGTGCTGATGAAGGTAAAGAAGTTAGTTCTGATAATAATTCTACTGATGAAGTGGTAAAACCATCATTGGAAATTGATATTAAGGATTTGAATGAAATTGAAGATAAAATGGTAAGAGGAATTGCCAAGAAGGCTTTTGTTACAGCAAAAAGAACAGGAGAGGATAAAGTAGCTTTTATTAAATCTGCAATTGATGATGCTGGAAAGATGAGTGAATCTGTTAAGGTATTATTAGATAAATTTTCAAATGAAAATGTTAGTGAGGGTGATGCTCAGGAGCAAACTTTACCTTCAGCTGATATTGATATTAAAGATTTGAATGGAATTGAAGATAAAATGATAAGGGGTATAGCTAAGAAGGCTTTTGTTGCAGCCAAAAGAACAGGGGAAGACAAATTGGATGCAATTAAAAATGCACTTGAAGAGGCGGGAAAATTAGATTCATCTGTTGAGGAAATATTAAATAAATTGGGAGGTGGCTAAATTGGGTGACAATTTATTTATGATGATGTGTGCATTAGTCATAGCGTCTGCTTTTTGGGTTGTTTTTTCTCCTAGCTTGATACATTCTGCTGTTTCATTGATGTTTACATTGTTTGGTACTGCTGGTTTGTATGTTTTTCTTTATGCAGATTTCGTTGCTGCTACTCAAGTGGTCATATATGTGGGCGGTATTTTAGTTTTAATAATTTTTGGTGTAATGCTTACAAATCGCATAGAAAAATCTAGTATTGCATCTAGTAGTAAAAATCAATTTTTGGGTGGTGCGTGTTCACTCGCAATCTTTGTAATGCTTATTGGAATAATTTTTAATACATCTTGGCATGCGGGAAAAGAATATGTTTCTGAAAACAGTGTCTCAATGATTGGTAAAATGCTTTTGACTGATTATTTATTGCCTTTTGAAATTGCATCTATTTTATTATTGGCAGCTTTAATGGGGGCGGCATTGCTGTCTAGAAAAATTTAATGGACTCACTACAATCATATTTAGTTGTTTCTGCTATTTTATTTTCTTTGGGTATTTATGGGGTCATGACCAGAAAAAATGCCATCGCAATTCTCATGGGGATTGAATTGATATTAAATTCAGCGAATATAAATTTTATTGCCTTTGGACGCTTTAATGGTGTTGGAAGTGTAGATGGTCAAATATTTAGTATTTTTGTCATTGTTTTAGCGGCTGCAGAGGCTGCAGTTGCGTTGGCCATAATAATTAATTTATTTAAAAATGTAGGCACTGTTGATGTAGATAGTGCTGATACACTTAAGGGGTGATGATGGATTTCTCTACTTCTTTAATTTTGAGTGTACTGTTTTTACCATTATTATCTTTTTTTATTTTAATATTTTTTGGAAAAAAAATAGGTAGTCATTCCCATTGGGTTGGCTTATTTCTTATTGGAATTACTCTTTTTATTGCATTATCCTTTTTTACGAAAATTAGTGGGTATAGCCATGATGCGATAATCAAAAATCATTTTTCTTGGTTTTCTACTGGTGCATTTAGTGTTCATTTAGGTATTTATATTGATAACATAGCCGTAATAATGATGCTTGTTGTTGCACTTATTTCATTTTTAGTTCATTTATATTCTACTGCATACATGAAGGGCGATCCAAGGTATTCAAGGTATTATGCATTTCTAGGCTTATTTACATTTTCTATGAATGGCATAGTAATTGCTGATAGTCTTATCATGATGTATGTTTTTTGGGAGCTTGTAGGTCTTAGTTCATACTTGTTAATTGGATTTTGGTTCGAAAAAGATTCAGCTGCCAATGCATCTAAAAAAGCATTTCTTACAAATAGAGTAGGTGATATTGGAATGTTTATTGGCATTATGATTTTTTTCTTTACAGTGGGAACTTTTCAAATTGAAGGTCTAATTAATGGCGTTAACGGGGGCTCTTTTTCCTCCAACATGGGATTACTCACGATTGCTGGAATATTGGTTTTTATGGGGGCAGTAGGAAAATCTGCTCAGTTTCCTTTACATATATGGCTTCCTGATGCAATGGAAGGCCCAACTCCCGTAAGTGCCCTTATTCATGCTGCAACAATGGTAGCCGCAGGAGTGTACATGGTGGTTAGAATATTCCCAGTTCTTACTCCTGATGCTTTAAGTTTTATAGCAGTTATTGGTGCAATTACAGCTCTTGGGGCAGCAATTACAGCCATTACTAGAAATGATATAAAAGCAGTGCTTGCATATTCTACAATTAGTCAGCTTGGATATATGATAATGGCTTTAGGTGTGGGTGCGCATTTATATGCTTTTTTTCATCTTGTTACTCACGCCATGTTTAAAGCATGCTTATTTTTATGTAGTGGTTCAGTAATTCATGCGATGCATCATTCTTTGCATGAGTTACATGATCATGAAACAGATCCTCAAGATATGGAGAATATGGGTGGTTTAAGAGCTAAAATGCCTATAACGCATGCTGCCATGTTGATTTCAACTTTGGCCATATCTGGAGTACCATTCTTTTCAGGCTTTTTATCCAAAGATGGAATCTTAGCTGGCACATTGTCTTATTATCACATGCATCATGGATGGACGGTTGTTTTGCCAGTTGCAGGTTTTGGCGCTGCATTGATTACGGCGTTTTACATGTTTAGATTAATTTTTAAAACATTTTATGGAAAACCAAACAATGATAAGATTTATTCACATATACATGAATCACCTTATCCCATGACAATTCCATTAATGTTATTGTCATTATTAAGCTTCTCTTTTATTTTTACATTAAATATTAATCCATTAATCAGCAAGGGTTGGTTTAAAAAGATAATTGGCCATGTTGATAATGTTTTTTTAAATATGGAAATGGTCGAAAAAGGCATACATCATGCTCATGATCAGGCAATGTATATTTCATTAACTGTTGCCTCGGTAGGAATCTTATTATCAATATTGTTTTATTTTTTACACAAAATTGATGCTAAAAATGTTTCTAAAAAACTTAATCTGGTTGGTTTGTATAGTTTGTCGTACAACAAGTTTTATATAGATAAAATTTATGATGTATTACTTTATAAGCCTTTCATGGCCATATCTTGGCTTTGTTCGAAGATTGATTGGGATTTATACGATCAAAAATTCATAGATGGCTGGGGATGGATCACATTAAAATTATCTGATAAGTCAGGTGAAGCAGATTATAATATTTTGGATCAAAAGGTCGTAGATGGGTTTGGACATTTAACGCAATATTTTGGGAAAAGTTTGAAATTAACGCAAAATGGCATAATTCAAAATTATTTATTAGGAGCCATTGTTGGTTTTTTAGTTCTTTTATTGATTTTTTAACAATTTAAAAAAAGGGAAATATGGAATCGTCAATTCTTAGTTTATTAATCTTTTTACCCGTTTTGGGTGCAGTTCTTATGTTGCCAGTAGCTAAAATTTATGGTAAAGATGGTGCACATTATTATAAATGGATTGCGCTGGTTGCAACTGGGCTTCAAATGATGTTGACGGTATTTTTATATTTAAATTTTGATCCTAATTTATCCATTGAAGAGTCGCCCTTTACTGTTCAGGTTAATTGGATAAGCCATTTTAACATTCAGTATTTTCTTGGCATTGATGGGCTCAGCATGCCCATGGTGCTACTGACTGCATTTTTATCATTTATTTGCATAATTTCAAGTTGGAACATTACAAAGCAGCCATTAGGTTATTTTTCTTTATTTCTTCTTTTGGATGCAGGCATGATGGGTGTTTTTCTAAGCATGGATTTCTTTCTGTTTTATATTTTTTGGGAAGTGATGCTATTGCCGATGTATTTCTTGATTGGAATGTGGGGTGGCCCTCAGAGAATGTATGCGGCAATAAAGTTTTTTCTTTATA
The DNA here is from genome assembly GCA_036338305.1 of Fidelibacterota bacterium. Classification (GTDB taxonomy): domain Bacteria; phylum Fidelibacterota; class Marinisomatia; order SCGC-AAA003-L08; family D37C17; genus JAYZCM01. Next base: position 13,763 of record JAYZCM010000046.1, read on the forward strand.
CCCTTTTTGGATCAGTTTTCATGCTTTTGGCAATGTTGGCATTATATTTTTATTCAGATCCGCATACTTTCAGTTTCATAACATTAATTGAGACTGCTAGATCAATTGATGCAACAATTTGGGGATATCAAGTTAAATATTTGATTTGGATAGCATTATTCATAGGTTTTGCCATTAAGGTTCCTGTTTTCCCCTTCCACACCTGGTTGCCTTTGGCTCATGTTGAGGCTCCTACGGCAATTTCTGTGATATTGGCTGGTGTATTGCTGAAAATGGGTACATATGGCTTATTACGCATTAGCTACCCTCTTTTGCCTGGTGAAGTGGTTAATTTTGCATATATCTTGGCTTTGTTAGGAGTTATCAATATAATTTGGGGGGCAGTGAATGCCATAGCTCAGATTGACATGAAAAAAATGGTAGCATACTCATCTGTAAGTCACATGGGTTATGTTTTGCTTGGCATGGCTTCAGTCATAAGCAGTAGTGATGCTGGTTCTCAAGCTGGCATGAATGGTGCACTCATGCAAATGTTTAACCATGGTACCATTACGGCCATGTTATTTTTACTGGTTGGAATTTTATATGAAAGAGCTCATCACCGTTGGATTGAGTATCCTAGAAATCATGAAGATGAGGCCTTGGCTGGCAAACCTGGTTTTGGTGGCATAGGAATTAAAGTTCCTATTTATACTGCGTTTGTTGCAATGGCCTTTTTTGCAGGTTTAGGCTTACCGGCATTGTCAGGCTTTATTAGCGAAGCAATGTGTTTCATAGGAGGATTTAGTGCATTTAGAACTCTTACCATTATTGGTACTTTAGGCATTTTGCTAAATGCAATTTATTTCTTGCGTGCATACCAAAAAATATTTTTAGGCCCTTTGAATGAAAAATATAGTGATTTAAAAGATATTTCTAAGCGAGAATTGGTAACCATAATCCCATTGGCGATAATTATTTTACTATTTGGTGTTTATCCTGCGCCTCTATTGAATATGATTAGTCCTGCAATGGAAGGTATCATTGATATCATTAGAACTGCGTTGTAATCAATGATTAGTCTTTCTAACCTATCAAGTTTATTCTATTATTTGCCAGAACTGGTATTGATTGTTTCATTGTTGATGGTAATTATTTTAGACTTCTCACCTAAAACAAAACATTATACTTTCCATTTATCGTTAATTGGAATTGCTATTTCAGGATTTCTTTTAATGCTTACATTTGGATCAATAGAGTCGCTATTCATGGGAATGATAGCATTAGATCCATTTTCTCATTTCTTTAAGATAATATTTTTGTTGACGACATTTTCTATTATTTTGGTATCTAGGTATGATAAAAAGCTTGATGTAAGGTTTTCTTCTGAATATAATGCCTTGATGCTTATAATATTAGTTGGATTATTTTTGATGTCCTCATCCATTAATTTAATAATGATATATTTATCAATTGAATTAGTAAGCATACCCTCATATATATTAGCTGGGATATTAAAAAATGATAAGGAATCTAATGAAGCATCATTGAAATACGTGATTTTTGGATCATTTGCTTCAGGCATGATGTTATTTGGTTTAAGCATGATTTATGGATTGACAGGTACCATGAGCATAGATGGTGTTAGTGCGGCATTGATGACGGTTGAATATGATTATACGATTTATGTACCTATGATTTTAATCCTTGTAGGATTTGGATATAAAATTTCCATGGTACCATTTCATTATTGGACTCCCGATGTTTATGAGGGTGCACCAACTCCTGTTACAGCATTTTTATCTGTTGCACCAAAGGCTGCAGGGTTATCTATTTTGATAAGAATATTTCATGTAATGTTTACTAAGGATGGGGCATTGAGTGATATTGGTGTATTGGATAGCGCGAATTGGCCCATGTTAATTGCAATGGCTTCAGCTGCAACCATGACATTGGGGAATGTTTTAGCCATTCAGCAAAAAGATGTAAAAAGGCTTTTAGCCTATTCTAGCATTTCTCACGTAGGTTTTATTTTAATGGCATTTGCAATTGTTACACCAGATGCAATTAGAGCCATCATGTTATATCTTTTTATTTATTTATTCATGAATTTAGCTGCTTTCTACATGGCTATATTTGCATCTAATAAGTTAGATGCTCATCATTTGGATGATTGGATAGGTATTGGTAAGAAAAATAGCATATTGGCTGCATTCATGACCATTACATTGGTATCCTTGGCAGGATTGCCTCCAACATCAGGATTTATAGGGAAATTTTATGTTTTTTCAGAATTATTTAAAAATCAACAATTTTATTGGCTTGCTGTTGTTGCCATAATTAATTCTGTGATTTCACTTTATTATTATTTTAAAATAGTTAAAAATATGTACCTTGTTGACTCCGATCTTGAATATGAACATGTTTCATCTAATCCTGTTATTAAATGGTCCATAATTATATTCTCATCACAAAACTTGTTGTTTTATTTTTATTGGGAGCCTTTGCTGATCTTTATAAATAATTCCCTTATTTTTTGGAATAATTAGATTTGAAACAAAGAACTGTTAAAAGTACACAGGTAGTAATGCATGAGATTGTACTACCTAATGATACAAACTTATTAGGAAATGTTTTAGGAGGACGTGTAATGCATCTTATGGATATGTGTGCAGCCATGTCTGCATACAAACATGCACGAACAGCTGTTGTGACAGCTAGTGTTGACAGATTGGATTTTTTAGCCCCATCTAAAATGGGTGACATAATGAAGCTACAATCGTCTGTTAATTTTACTAGAGTATCATCAATGGAAGTGGGGGTTAAAATTGAATCAGAAAATCCCAAAACTGGTATTTCGCATCATACAGCTTCTGCTTATTTGACATTTGTTTCCCTTGATGATAATGGGAAACCTCAAAAAGTCCCTCCCGTAATCCCTGAAAATGATGAAGAGAAGAGGCGATATGAAGATGGCATGGTTCGGAATCAAGAGAGACGAGAAAGATTACATAAAAAATAATGCATATATTTTCTAATAAAGGGCATGATTTAAATCTGACAGGATCCCCTAGTAATGAAATTCAAACTATAGATTTTCCGAAGCAAATAAGTTTAGTTCCCAGTGATTTCATGGGTGTGAAGCCTAAATTATTAAAAAAAGAAGGTGATTCTGTCATTAAGGGTGAGCCCATTTATTTTGATAAAAATGATCCAAATGTAATGTTTACAGCATTTTGTTCAGGAATAATTAGTGAAATTGTTTTTGGTGAAAGACGAACAATTCAAACAATTAAAATTTCGACTAATTCAAGTACTGAAGAGGTATTGTTTCCTAGTCATGCACTTGTTGATGTTAAAAATATTGATAAAAGTAAAGTCATGGAGATTCTTACTTCCTCAGGATTGTGGCCATGCATTAGAAGAAGGCCATTTTCAAAAATTGCTGAAACAAATAAAATGCCTAAAAGCATATTTATTACAACGCAATCTACGGCGCCATTTTCTCCAAATTTATCTATTTTATGTGATAATTTACATATAGATAGTCTCCAAGCAGGAATTGATGCCTTGCATGTTTTAACAGGCGTATCAATTAATATGGTATTACCTAAAAAATTCATGAATGAAAAAATCATGTCTTTGAAAAATATCAAATCACATACATTTGAGGGGAAGCATCCTTCTGGAAATGTTGGCTTTCACATTGCAACTATTGATCCTATTGAAAATAAAGATGATGTGGTTTGGTATATGTCAATTCAAGATCTTAATGCAATTGGAACATTATTTCTAGAAGGAAAAATAGATAATAAAAAAATTATTACAATTGGCGGTCTTTCTGCGGAATCAAAAAATAAACATTTTTTTATTTATAGAGGTTCGTTAGTATCAGATTTAAAAGTTTCTGAAACTTCTAGAGAGTATAAGATTATTTCAGGGGATCCATTGTCAGGAAATATTATTTCACAAGATAATTCAATATCATTTTATGATGAAACTGTAAGTTTTATCAAGGATGAATTTGAAAGAGAATTCATGGGGTGGCTTAATCCTGGATTGCATAAATATTCTCTTTCTCGCACATTTCTTTCTTCATTGTTTTTTAAAAAAAATAAACAATTAACATCTGCCATGAATGGGAGTGTACGTACTATCATTCCAATAGGAGCGATTGAAAAAATGTGTGTTTTAAATGTTTTGCCTACAATGCTTTTGAAATCGATTATAGCAGAAGACATAGAAATGATGGAAGAACTTGGATTATATGAATGTTCTCCTGAAGATTTTTCGTTATGCTCGTTTGTTGATGCTTCTAAAATGGATATAATGGGCATTGTGCAAAAGGGATTAGATTTTATTGAGATGGAAGGCTAAATGAAATTTTTACGAAAAATATTAGACAGAATTGAGCCAAATTTTATTGATAATGGAAGGTTTTCAAAATTTTATCCTATATTTGAAGCCACTGATACATTTTTGTTTAGTCCTTCTGACAAAGCCAATAATCCGCCTTATTTCCATGATGCCATTGATATAAAACGTGTAATGTTTTTTGTTGTAATTGCAATGATTCCAACTCTTTTATTTGGTATATTTAATGTGGGCTACCAGAGTGATTCCTCAGGCACGCTGATTGAAACATTTTTATTAGGCTTGCCTACAGTTCTTCCAATAATAATGGTTTCATATGCTGTTGGAGCTTTTTGGGAGGTTTTATTCTCAATTATTAGAAATCATGAAATTAATGAAGGTTTTTTAGTTACAGGCTTACTTATTCCTTTAGTAATGCCACCAACAATTCCTCTCTGGATGGTTGCTCTTGCAACTACTTTTGGTATTGTGATTGGTAAGGAAATATTTGGAGGTACTGGATATAACATATTCAACCCTGCATTGGTAGCTCGTGCATTTATATTTTTTGCCTATCCAGGATTTATATCTGGCGAAAAAGTATGGACAGTTGATTCCCTGTCTCAAGCTACACCTCTGTTGCAAGCTTCATCCATGCAAGGTGAAGAGGCATTGGATTTATTATCAAACAATTTTAGTTGGCATGATATGTTTTATGGTTTTATTCCAGGTTCAATTGGCGAAACATCCGTAATAGCCATATTAATTGGTGCATTTTTTCTTATTGTTACAGGTATAGGCAGTTGGAGGATAATGTTAGGCACAATGTTCGGAATGATAGCTACTGCATTGTTAACTAATTATTTTGCTAATTCTGTATCTAGCCATAATCCAATGTTATATTTGCCTCCTCACTATCATTTTGTTATGGGAGGATTTGCATTTGGCATGGTTTTCATGGCAACAGATCCAGTGTCGGCGTCTCAAACTAATAAAGGTCGTTGGATATATGGTTTTTTAATAGGCTTCATGTGTATCTTAATTAGATCAATCAATCCTGCATATCCTGAGGGAATGATGCTTGCAATATTATTTGCTAATGCTTTTGCACCTCTTATTGATTATTTTGTGATCAAATCTCATGTTAAAAATAGGAAAAAGAGATTTGCAGCATAGTAATTTTCAAACAATAAGGTTTGTAATGATTTTATCAGTAATTGTTAGCTTTTTGTTGTCTATTGCAGCAACACAGCTTAAATCAATGCAAATTTTTAATATTGAACTTGATAAAAAGAAAAATATTCTAAAATCAATTGGATTAGATTCTTCAGATTTAGATTCAGAAAAAATAATTTATGAATATAATAACAAAATTAAAGAAGTAGTTATTAATAAAGATGGATCCATTAATTCTACAGTTAATTTTAATAATCTTGTTCCAATTGAGAATAAAGCAACAGGTGAAGTGAATTATTTTATTGAAGATGAAGAATTTTTGCCTGCATATATTTCTTCAAACCCAGAAGCATTTATTTTTCCAATATCAGGTAAAGGCTTGTGGGGAACTTTATATGGTTATTTTGCTTTGTCAGATGATTATGATACGGTGAAAGGTATTACTTTTTATGATCATAAAGAGACTCCAGGACTTGGTGGAGAGGTAGAGAAAAAATGGTTTCAGGATAATTTCATTGGAAAAAAAATATATAATGATTATAATCATTTAGTATCAATTACAGTAGTTAAAGGTAAAGTTAGAGACGTAATTACTGGAAATGGCATAAAGCATGCTGTTGATGGCATTAGTGGGGCGACAATTACATCTAAAGGACTTACCACCTTTTTAAAGAGAGACTTGAATCGTTATGAAAATTTTTTCAAGAAAAAACGTAAATGAATAAAAAAATCAAATCCATAATTTCAGATCCATTAATTGATAATAATCCCATTACTAAGCAAGTACTTGGGATTTGTTCTGCATTAGCTGTTACTGTAAAAGTAGATAACGCAATTGTAATGTCTTTAGCCTTGATGTTTGTATTGTCATGCTCAAATTCAATTATTTCTGCAATGAGAAAAATGATACCAGCAAAAGTAAGAATCATTGTTCAGCTCACAGTAATTGCATCATTAGTTATTTTAATTGATTTGATTTTGAAAGCATTTTTATATGAAATCAGCAAGCAATTATCTGTTTTTGTTGCATTAATTATTACTAACTGTATTGTTATGGGGAGAGCAGAAGCATTTGCCATGCAAAATTCTATAAAAGATTCTTTTTTAGATGGAGTTGCAAATTCTCTTGGTTATGGTGGAGTATTGATACTTGTTGCATCAATAAGAGAATTACTCGGAAGTGGAACATTATTAAATTATCAAATTATTCCTAATTCATTTTATTTAGATGGAGGTGGCTGGTATGTAAATAATGGACTTATGTTGTTAGCGCCAGGTGCATTTATAATATTAGGGTTAATTATTTGGATTCAACGTACTTATACTGGATACGTGGAAGAATAAATGGAATTATTAGAACATTATTTAAGTTTAGCTGCTAAGGCCATATTCATAGAAAATATTTTGCTTGCATATTTTTTGGGAATGTGCTCTTTTCTGGCAATTTCAAAAAAAATAGAGGCCTCAATAGGGTTAGGTTTTGCGGTTATTTTTGTTAGTGGCATTACAGTTCCCCTTAATTGGATAATCAGGTATTACATATTATCAGAAGGAGCATTATCGTGGATTGGTCCTGAAATATTAGATTCAATTAATTTATCCTTTTTATCAAATATTGCTTATATTGCAGTAATTGCTGCTACAGTGCAGTTGGTTGAAATGTTGTTAGATAAATATTCACCAAAGTTATATAATTCATTGGGAATATTTCTTCCTCTTATTGCAGTTAATTGTGCAATTCTAGGCGCATCTGTATTTATGCAGGAAAGGGCATATAATTTTGGTGAATCTATTATTTTTGGTGTTAGTTCGGGCATTGGATTTGCTATTGCAATAGTAACTATGGCTGCAATTAGATTTAAACTACGATATTCTAATATCCCAAGTGGCTTGAGAGGTCTAGGAATTACAATGATTTTAACTGGTTTAATCTCAATGGCTTATTTGTCATTTTCAGGTATTAATTTATGATAACTACCTTGGTTACTATTGTTGTATTTACTTTATTAATTCTTTTATTAGTTGTTTTATTAAATTTTGCTGAATCTAAATTATTACCTCAAGGTGAAGTTAAGATTTTAATTAATGAAAATGATGAAAAATCACCTTCCGTTAATCCGGGTTCAACTTTGCTTACTGCTTTATCGAATCAAGGCATTTTCATTCCATCTGCATGTGGTGGTGGTGGGACTTGTGCTCAATGCAAATGTCAAGTTAATTCTGGTGGTGGAGAAATTTTATCAACGGAATTAAATCATATATCTAGGAAAGAAGCGAAAGACGATTGGCGTTTGGCATGTCAAGTTAAAGTAAGAGAGGATATGGCAATTACGATACCAGATGAAATTTTTAGCATTCAAAAATGGGAATGTACTGTTAGATCTAACGATAATGTTGCAACTTTCATAAAAGAGTTAGTTTTAGAACTGCCTCAAGGAGAAAAATTAAATTTTGAAGCAGGAGGCTACATTCAAATAGATGTTCCAAAATATAGTATTAATTTTAATGATTTTAATGTCCAAGATGAGTACCATGAAGATTGGGATAAATATAAAATTTGGGATTTAAAATCAAATAATCAAGAAGAAATATTCAGAGCATATTCAATGGCTAATCATCCTGCTGAAGGTAATATTGTAATGTTAAATGTTAGGATAGCAACCCCACCTCCTGCATTATGGAATGATGCTCCACCTGGCGTTGCTTCATCATATATTTTTAATTTAAAGGCCGGAGATAAAGTTACTGTGTCAGGGCCATATGGTGAATTTTTCATTAAGGATTCAAAGAGGGAAATGGTTTATATTGGAGGTGGTGCAGGAATGGCCCCTTTAAGATCTCATTTATTTCATCTTTTTCATACCCTTAAAACTGATCGGAAAGTAAGCTATTGGTATGGAGCTAGATCAATGCGAGAAATGTTTTATGATGAGGATTTTAATTCATTAGAAAAAGATTTTTCTAATTTTAATTATAATGTAGCATTGTCTGATAAATTGCCTGAAGATGATTGGAGTGGCTATGAAGGATTCATACATCAAGTATTGCATGATAATTATTTAAAAAACCATGATGATCCCACTGAAATTGAATATTACATGTGTGGCCCACCAATGATGATAAATGCAGTTAAAACAATGTTGTATAATTTGGGTGTTGAGCCTGAAATGATTTCATTTGATGATTTTGGTTGATCATTAACATTTCGCATGCATAATAAAAATATTTTTTTTTCAATTTTTTTTTTGTGTATTTCATGCAGAGAAAATGTATCTCATGTGATTTCTGGAGAAACAATGGGCACGTCATATTCAATTAAAATTATAAGTAATGAGAAAACTCTTTTAGGCGTAACTAATTTGCAAAATGCCATAGATTCATTGCTAAATGAAATAAATGCTAGCTTATCTACCTACATTGAAGATAGTGAGATTAATCGTTTTAATTCTCATGTTGATGGAAAAGGCTTCATGGCTTCGGATATTTTATTAGAATTAGTAAGGAATTCATTATTTTATCATGAAATATCACATGGAGATTTTGACGTTACTGTCGGGCCTATTGTAAGAGAATGGGGTTTCTCAACGTCAAATAATCTAAAAATGATTCCTGATTCTTCTAGAATAATGGATTTACTTAGCCATGCAGGTTCTGATAAGATTTTAATTAAAGATAATTATTTATACAAGGCAGATCCATTGCTCGAATTAGATTTAGGTGCAATTGCTAAAGGTTGGGCCGTAGACCAAATTGCAAAATATTTGGATTCATTTAATTTTAACAATTATTTGGTCGAAATTGGGGGTGAAATTTATGTTTCTGGCACAAATCTCCATGGTTTCTCTTGGGAAATTGGAATTAGAAGTCCAGAAAGGTTTGATGGAGATATTAACATTGATGGGGATATTTTTGATATTATTAAATTATCAAATATGGCGATAGCAACATCAGGAACTTATCATAATTATTTTGAAATGGACGGCAATTCATATTCACACATAATTGATCCTTCTAGCGGGTATCCTATTAAACAAGATATTATTAGCGCTACAGTGATTTCAAAGAAATGTATTGATGTAGATGCAATTGCGACTGCAGTAATGGTTAAAGGTTCTTTGCTAGGCATGGAATGGGTAAATAGCATGGATAGTACGGAAGCTTTATTTATCATAAAGAATGATCATGGTGATTATACTTCTATTACTAGTACGGGTTTTAGTGATTATTAATTTTTTTAATACTTTGGATTGGGCATATTTTTTTTTGAATGTCAGAACATTCACAAGAGTCCCCACAGGATCCTTTTAGCGTCTTATTTGAAAAAATAAATCCAATTGCCATCATGCAAATAAATAATAAAATTAAAATTAGTGATAAAATGAAAGTTGCCATCATTAATAAATTTACCTATCTTGATTATTAAAAATAAAATTAAAATATAATATTAAATGTTTAAATATTTGTTTGTTTGTATAGCGTTATTTATAACTCCAGTATTTGCTTCTAGTTCTGAACTTGGTGCAAAGTTGCCTTTATTTAGCATAATACCGTTTTCTGGTTTATTGTTGTCAATTGCACTATTCCCTTTAATTCTACCAAGCTTTTGGCATAAAAATTTTGGTAAAATCGCCTTTTTTTGGGCAATTTTATTTATAATACCGTTTACTGCATGGCAAGGTTTTTCCATTATGATGCATGAATTGTTACATGTCATTTTATTAGAATACATACCATTCGTTTTGATATTATTTTCACTTTATACTATCTCTGGTGGGATTAAAATAAATGGTTCATTATCAGGTTCTCCACAATTAAATGTATCTTTAATTGCCATAGGAACCATATTAGCCTCATGGATGGGTACGACTGGCGCTGCAATGTTATTAATCCGGCCACTTTTACGTGCTAATAAATGGAGGAAAAATAAAGTTCATACCATTGTTTTTTTTATTTTTCTAGTTGCAAATATTGGCGGAGCATTGACTCCTTTAGGTGACCCGCCTCTTTTTCTTGGATTTTTACAAGGTATTAGCTTCTTTTGGACAACTAAGGCGTTATTTTTTCCTATGCTAATTGTTTCATTATATTTGCTTGCTATGTACTATTTGATTGACATGCATTATTATAAAAAAGAAGATAGATCTAACTATGATATTTCATGTGATGAACCTTTTTCAATAGAAGGAGCAAATAATATTTTCTTGCTAGTTTGTGTTGTTTTAGCTGTTTTAATGAGCGGATTATGGAAGCCACATGTTTATTTTAATTTTATTGGTATACATTTAGAATTACAAAATATGTTAAGAGATTTTTCTCTATTAATTTTGGGTTTGCTTAGTTTGAAAATAACAGATGATCAGGTTCGGAATAGCAATGGATTTACTTGGTTTCCCATAATAGAAGTATCAAAGCTTTTTGCTAGTATTTTTATTACGATAATTCCTGTAATTACCATTTTGAAAGCAGGTAATGATGGTGTTTTAAATGTATTATTGACATTTGTTACAAATTCAGATGGCTCGCCAGTAAATTCAATGTATTTTTGGATGACTGGATTGTTATCAGCTTTTTTAGATAATGCGCCAACATATTTGGTCTTTTTTAATATAGCAGGATCTAATGTAAGTCATAATATAGCAGATTTTTTAATGAATGAAGGACGACTGACTTTACTTGCCATATCTTTAGGTGCTGTTTTTATGGGTGCATTATCATATATTGGAAATGCACCTAATTTTATGGTAAGATCCATAGCTGAGGAGGATGGAATTAAGATGCCTAGTTTTTTTGGTTATATGGTTTTATCAATGATACTTCTATCTCCCATCTTCTTTATTCTGTCTCTTATGCTTTTTTAAAAGTAATTTATTTTAGAAACTTTTTATTCTACAGAAATTTGAGTAGTGTTTTTTGTAGTAAGGCCGCAGTAAAATTCCCAATATTTCCATTTTTAAATCAATTTGGTTGAATAAAAAAAATTAAAGATTTCAACGATTGTTTTAAAAATATTTATCGACGTAAATTTACAAATATGTCAAAGATTACATGTCTGAAATAAAACAAAATTCTTGGGATGCACTAACAGCTTTAATAAATGATAGTAGGACTATTGTTTTATGTACTCATATAAATTCTGATGGAGATGGTTTAGGGTCGGAGATAGCTTTTTATTACTATTTGACCTCATTGGGAAAAAAATGTAGAATAATCAATCCGACGCCATTACCTGAAAATTATAAATTTATTGATCCAGATTTGGTTGTTGAATGTTATTCATCAGACAAGGAAGGCTGGTTAAATAAAGTAGATTTATCAATAATCTTTGATATTGGTGATTTCCGCAGAGTGGGAAAATTGGCAAATCACATTTATGGTAAAAAGCCATCTGTTTCAATTGACCACCATCCTTCTCGAGAGGATGCTCCATTTGATATTGATCTAGTTGATTGCGATGCGCCTGCTACAGGTTATTTGATTTGGAAATATTTTCAACATATGGGTTATGCATCAAATAATATGCCATTAAAAATTGCTAATTCATTATATGCTAGTATAGTTACAGATACAGGCTCTTTTAAGTATCAATCAACGACATCTGATCTTCATAATATGGCAGCCCAGTTGATTGAGTGTGGTATACAAGGATATGCTATTCAAAAAGAGATATATGAGAAAAAGAAATTGTCTCAAATTAAATTATTAGGTGAGGTTATTTCTGAAATGCAGTTTTCTTCAAATCAAAAAGTTTCTTGGGTCTTGATTTCACAAGAAATGATTAATCATTCTAACGGTTCGGATGATGACACTGAAGGCTTAACTGATTTTATGAGATCAATTGATAATGTGGAAATTTCATTTCTTATTTTAGAGAAAAGAGATGGCAATCATAGGATTAATTTTAGATCAAGTGGAAATCATACTGTTAATGATATAGCCGCCTTATTTCAAGGTGGAGGTCATAGATTTGCAGCTGGTGCAAGTGCTGAAGGCTTTAATAGTAAGGAAATTGAACAAATGATATTAAATGAGATATCGATGAAAATAAAAGGAGAGTTCGTTGGCAATTAAAAGTGATAGATGGATAAAAGATATGTCAATGAATCATGGCATGATAGACCCTTTTGAGGATAATATAGTTAGAGGTGGAAAGATTTCATATGGCCTTTCATCTTATGGTTATGATATTAGGGTAGCAGATGAATATAAAATATTTACCAATGTAAATAATAGTATTGTAGACCCAAAGAATTTTGACGAAAATTCATTTGTTAATTTCAAGGGAGATATATGTATAGTTCCACCAAATAGCTTTGCTCTTGCAAGAAGCGTTGAATATTTCAAAATACCTAGAAATG
>JAYZCM010000047.1:0-8174 GCA_036338305.1 Fidelibacterota bacterium
TCTAAAATTTCAGCTTCTTCACAATAACTATTATCAATCTGATAGGTTCCTCCTGTACAATAGGGGCCCGAACTATCATACCATCCAGGCTCTGAATCAACATAGCACCCAAAATAATTTTCACAAACTTGCCAAGCAAGATTACTACAACTTTCGTAATCAATATTTTCTACCCATTCACAATTTTGATCATTATTACAAAAATCCTCTGATAGATTATCACATTGTGGATATATAAAACTTAAAGTCAAAATAAAAGTATATACTAAATATTTCATGTTAATCCTTTATTATAAATTTAATTATTATTTAATGAGAATAATTTTTTCTGTCATTATTTTATCATCTGCCATCATCCTAATAAAATAAGTACCAGAAGCTTGATCAGCAGCATCCCAAGAAATATCATAATTCCCTTTAGGCTGTACTTTATTAATAAGTTCAGAAACTTGCCTACCCAATACATCAAATATGCCTATACTTACATAGCCATCATTTGCTAAATCATAATTTATTTTTGTAACTGGATTAAAAGGATTGGGATAACTAGAATTCAAATTAGTTTTATTAGGCAATAAATCAGATGTATCAATTTTGATAGAAGAAAAATTAGATTCTAATTGAAAACCATTTTCACCTGCTATAATTACATCTAAAAACTCTACCGTACTTATTCCATCAAAATTATCAACTGGAGTAAAATCAAAAGAAATTAAAGATTCAATGTCATATTTATTAAGCTTCATACCTTCCAAGCTAAACATTATTCCTCTAATTACTCCATTATCTTGTTCTTTATATTCAAATACATAATTATTTGGAATTGCATTAGCTCCATTAAATTTTAATTCAACATTATTATATTGAATGTCAAACTGGATACCCATTATATCTTGATCGGCTTGAATATTTAATTCAACATTACCCTTAGAAGTTTTTAATGCGGTATTTTCTAATTTAACCGTTGATACGGCTGCCTGATTAATTGATAATAAAAAAATCATACTTAAAATTATATTTTTCATTACATTCTCCAAATAAATTGTTATATTAATTTTTAAATTTAAAATTATTTATTAAAATAAACTTCACTACAAAAACTCTACAAATTAGGCGAGAGAAAGAAGATATTCTGACAAATTAACATTAATTTCAAGTTTTTTCTTAATACGATAACGATGTTGTTCTATGCTTCTTTTTGATATGGACATTAGTTCTGCCATCTCATGATTATCTAAGCCCAAGTGTATTAATGAACATACTCTTATTTCAGTAATACTTAATTTATCTGACAACTGTTTAATGGCTTTCATAAAATTAGGATTAGACTGTTCATAGCTATTTAAATATTCTTTCCAGGTTGAAAAACCATCCATATAATCATGACAAAATTCAATTATATCTTTTAATTTAGTATCTGAATGAGGAATCTTTTCTAATGCATTTAATAATTTTAACATAAACTCTCTATTGGAAGCCGAATGAAGTTTTTTTGAAGTGATTTCACGATTTTTATATTTTAATTCTGTTTCTAAAAATATTTTTTCATCTTTTTGTTTTATTAATTCTATTTCATCCTGCATTCTATTTAATGATTGTTGTTTTACATTTAAAAATATTTTTTGTTCTTCTTCATTTATCATGTCTTTACATATAATATATTTTTTTGAAAACTTCAATGCCTTCTTAACATCTCCAATCTTTTCATAAAGTTCAAAAAGAAATTTGTATAAGCTAAGTAAATGATTATTCATTTTATGTTCATTGGCTAATGAAATTGAGTCTTCATATAATTGTATGACTTTATCATATTCCTTCTTTTTCAAATGATATTGTGACATAACATTATTTAAATAAAGCATGTCATTTGGATACTGCGCATCCATTACTTTATCTTTTCCTTTTAAAATACAATGATCATAATCTTTAAAATTATTTTTCCCTAAATATGCTTCAGACAATAATACATATATGAATCCTAAATCCATGTCACTTCCTGATTTTTTACAAATAGGTAAAACTTTTTTATATAATTGAATGGCTTTATCATATTTTTCCATGTTACATAAAATTTGACCTAAATTAATATTTGCTATGATTTTATGCTGATAAAACTCATTATGTTGATTAGTCATTCTTACAGCTTCAGTATATGCTTTGCAAGCAGCTTTATCTTGTTTGGTCAATTTGTAAATGTTACCAATATTAATATGACAAATAATTTTAATTTCATTAAAACTATCAATGTCATCTGATTTACCTATTGAATCTAATGCCCTTTCAAACATGCTTAAAGCAGCAGGATAATCTTTTATTTTTTCATAAATAATACCTAAATCAGAACTAAGAATAATAAGTGCAGATAAATGATCATCATTACTATTTTTTATTATTTCATAACCATCATATAATGTTTCCAAGGCTAATTCAAATTTATTCTGAAGGCGATATGTAACTGAAATATCACAATGAGATATTATTAAATCATGATAATATTTATTATCTTTTAAGCTTAATTGAGAAAATATTTTTTGAGCCTTTTTATTTGCCAATAAAGATTGATTAAAATCGCCCATTCTATCATGAATTTTAGCCATTTTCATTAATGAAATAGCTTCAGATTCCAATAAATTATTTTCTCTTGATAATTCTAAAATAGGCTTATGCCAAGCAAGTCTTTTTTCATGGGTTATGTTTTGATTATAATGTACCCAAGTCCTAATTGAATCAAGTTTATAAAAAAGATCATTACTTTCATTAATTTTTAAAGAAAGATCTTCAGGAATTTCAAAAGGTAATTTTTTTATTAGTGAAAACATAAATACTCTACAAATAATAACTTAAATAATATTTAAATATAAATAGAAATGATGATTTCATCAACTCTACAAATTTTCACAAAAAAATTATTTTCTTAAAAGAGCTTTTGAGAATTGTGCTTCAGGAATTTCTACATCAAATTGTATATCTTCAATAACCCACTCGGTACCTTTACTATTACGCTTTAATTCATCTTTAAATACAAACTTAGTAGGGAACCATCTATCTTGGATTCTTTTTATGCCATCCAAAGAAATAGATTTTAATATTTTTCCACTTTTTGCATATAGCTCTTCTTTCATTGGGAGCATAAATTCAGTATCAACCCAAATACGACGTTTCGGATATGAAAGACCTTTGATTTTCCCCTCTAAAAATAATACATGATAACTTCGATCACCCATCAACTCAATGCCTTCTAATGTGGCCTCATACATTTCCATTAACGGCTGTTCTTCCATCATGTCATTATAAGACATGTCTGAACCCATGACTGATTGACGTAACATATGTCCAGAAATTTGAATTGTTCTATCTGTTTGTGGAGAATAAGTCCAAAGTTTATCATCATTTTTAAGCATTTTAGTTCCGGCCTCTCTTGCAGGAGAAAGATACTTTGTAAATGCTTTATTGGTACCAACAACCCAAGCTTTAAAAGCTATGGTTCTACTCGTACGGCGTCCATGGACAATCATTTTACTCGTATAAACTTGACTTTTTGAATATAAATTCTTATCTATTGATAAAAGTATTTCATCTACTGTTACTTTATTTTTCTCTGCATTTAAAAATATTAGATTGATGATAAAAACATATAAAATAACACCAAGTTTTATTTTCATGCTTCAAGCTCCTTAAATAGCTGTGCCATTTCACGTTTATAAATAGCTCTACCTGCTAACATGGTTCCTAAAACAGTAGCAAAAACGCCCGGAATAAATCCTATATAAAATAAGTCTGGTGTTACTTGAGCATAAAAAATATTTGGCATTATCATGTTAGTTGATGAAATAGATTCTAATGCTTTCGTATAATCTAAACCAACTTCCTGTAAATAATATGTCAAACAAACGCCAATGATTGTTCCAAATGTCGTTCCAATAAACCCTATTATAACTGATTCCATTATCATCGCACGATATACTTGTCCCTTAGATTCGCCAATGGCTAATCTCATTCCAATTTCTCCATATCGTCTCAAGCCACTCATAAGCCCCATATTCCATAAAACAATCATGACAATTACCATGAAAACACTTAATATTATAAACATGATTGCATTATTCATGTCTACCATGGTTCCCATCTGATGTGAATCGCGCAAAGCTAACATTTTAGGCGTAAAAATATCCTGTTCATTTACTTGTAATAAATTATAAATATCCCTAGTATCAACCGTATATTCATCATCAAAATACAAAGAATGAGAATATCCTAATATTTCTGAAGCAGCATCTTCCATATCCAAGGCATTTCTTGCACCTGAAATATCCAAAAGCATCATTTCCTTATCTATTTGCCCCATATTTAATGCAAAGGATCCCACTACTTTAAAATTATAAGTTGTAAAGGCTCCATGCATGGTAGACCCTATGAATGTTAGCATGTCGCCTATTTTTAATTTTAATCTTTTTAATAATTTAGCACTAAGTAAAACTTCATCATTTTTTTTGGGGAGAGTCCCTTGCAATAACTTTCTTTCTAATTCCCATATTTCTATTTGACGCGAATTTTTAGAAAACATGTCAATACCAATTCCAACAAAAGGACTTTGCTCTAATGTTTCGCCATTTTTATCAGGTACATCAAGCAAGCCTGCAAAATTTATTCTAGGAGTCCAAAAAAAATCAGGGTATTCTTTTTCCAATGTTTTCAACATTACTTTTACATCTATTAAAGCTAAATCATTAGGAAGCAATTGACTTTCCTCATGATAAGCTCGGGTCATTACTTTAACATGCCCTGTTGATACAACAGATGTTCCCTTAAAAAAACCATTCATTACGCCAGTCATAAAACCTTGAAAAAAAATAATCATGGCTACAGATAATCCAACAATTAAAATTGGGAAAAAACTCCTAGAACTATCGCGAAGAACACCCTTTAATAAAAATTTAATCATATGGTCACTTTACCTCTAAGAGCATCTGTTGGCCTCATTTTAGAAATTTTTCTAGAAGGTAAATAACTAACAATTAAGACTATTGTAAATATTAATGCAGAACTAATAATTATTAATCCAATTGAATAAACTGGTATGAGACGTTTGGCAATAATTAATCCCATGTCTGAATAATCTAAAGGAAGAGGTATCCCATAATTTCCAAAATACCATAAAATTGGACCAAAAAATATTATTGCCATTATACTGGCAAGCACAGCATTCAAAAGCCCTTCCATTGTAAATAAACTCACAACTTTCATGCGTGTCATTCCTAATGCCATTAATGTACCAATTTCTTTTTTCCTTCTAAAAATTGATAGAACTTGAGCATTAAAAATTCCCATTGCAGCCAATGAAAGAAGTATTCCATACATAACTCTTGCATTTGGTTCATCTGCTTTTATCATTGCCTCTATGTCACGTATTAAATAATTAACATTTCGATAAACCCAATTACCATGATCATTCAAAATAGGTAATTTTTTTTCAAACGTTACATAAGTTGCTTCATTTTCCATAGCTAGCATGTCTTGAGCTTTAATTAAAGGAATCCATATGTGCCCCATATCCACTTTGAAATTTTCTGTTTCCATTATATGTACTATCATACCTTCATCAGCATCATATGTTCTATTGGCATCAAGCCATCGAACCATAAATGTGTCTCCTATATCTAATTTGGCATAATTTGCCATGCCTCTACCTATTAAAACAGGAATAAAAGATTGATCTTCAACATTCAATTTATCAGTTGGAAGATTTATAATGTTTTGATTCGGATTTATACCTTTCATGACAACTGGTATCATTCTTCCTCCAGGATAAATGGAAGCTTGACTAACTAAAATTGAAACAGCTTTTTTTTGTTTTACAATAGTCATTATCGAATCAGGTAAAACTGAATGAGAATCTTCAAATGTCATGGGGTCCAATGGATCAAACTGCGGATGCCAATAAGCACCTCCTGCTATTTCTGTATCTATTGAAACCTGTTTCGCATGTTCTCTCATCCCATCATATAAGCTTGACATAAAAATAATCATGAAAAATGAAATTGAGGTTACAAATACATTAAGCCACGTACGAAGTTTTGCGCCTAACAAATTTTTTAAAGCAATTTTAAATAACATATTTATGAAAAAGTAGGATCTTTAATTTTTTCATCTTTTATTATTTTACCATCTTCCAAATGAATAATTCTTCTAAGATATCCCATGATTTTTTCATCATGAGTTGCAAAAACAAATGAAGTTTTTAGTTCTTCATTTAATTTTAACATGATTTTCATTATTTGATGGGAATTTTTTGCATCTAAATTTGCAGTTGGCTCATCTGCCAGAATCAAAGCAGGCTCATGAACAATTGCACGGGCAATAGCTGTCCTTTGGCACTCCCCTCCGCTTAACATTGATGGCTTAGAATTTAATTTATCTGTTAAACCAACCCATTCTACTGCTTGTTCTACTTTTCTTTTTCTAGTTTTTGAATCAACTTTATTTAAAATTAAAGGCAATTCTACATTTTCAAAAACCGTATAAACAGGTAATAAATTATAACTTTGAAAAATAAAACCCATAAACTTACGTCTTAATTTTGCCCTTTCATCATGGGTTGTATCTTGTAAATTATTTTCTAAAACGCTTATTTCTCCATCACTAGGTGCATCCAAGCCTCCAATGATATTAAGTAAAGTAGTTTTCCCCGATCCAGAAGGGCCTATTAAACCCGTAAATTCACCTTCATTTAAAATTAATTCAACTGATTTTAATGCAGTAAAAAAATCACCTCCAATTGGAAATCTTTTTATTACATTTTTAATTTTTATGACTGATTTTACTTTCATGACATCCTTAATGATTATAAATAAACATTATTTGAAAATTTAGTCCATTAGCTAAAATAGAATTTGGTAAAAATGATTTTTCAAATTCATCATATTCATTTATTTCTGGATTTTTAGAAACAATATAATTTATGCTATAATTATCAAACGTACTACTCCAACGTAAATGATCATAATTTCTATTTTCATCCAATTCAATACTTGAAATAAACATTAACTGATGTATCATCCCAATTGGCAGACTAACCATGACTGCCATTGACGTTTGATTTTCTCTTTCATCTAATAAATGAAATTGATGATAGGATGACATATACTCTCCCATTAATAATATTCCATTCAATATTGGTAACGTATAATCTGCCCCTAACGTAATCATTAATAATTCAAAGTTTTTTGAATTTAAAAAAGAATTTTCATTCCAAAACCCCATAAATCCATCATATCTAAAATCACTACCAATGCGAAAATATGAATCTAATGGAATGGCATTACCAAAATCACCTGTAGAAAAATAAGATTTGTTAGAATTATTATGCCAACTTAAACCCCATTCTCCAATATTTGAAGAAAATTCACCTCTACCACCAAAAGCAACATTATTATTTTCATTTATCATCCATGCCCATATGGATAATAAATTAGATGGATACCAACGAAATCGTAAAGCTTCTACTCCATCAACCTGCTCCTTTGGGTCTTGTAAATCAACAGAGTCAAACCAAGATAAACTCCCTAACACTTGAGAGGGACCAAATACAATCTTTTGTAATCCTAAGCGCGCTTCTAATTTATTAGTAGAGTAACGAACCCAATAACGATAAAAATTATTCTGATCTGACATTAAAGAATTACCATGATAAATTCTATTTAACTGATAACTACATTCTACATCCAAAAATTTATTATTATTTAAATCCCGAACTAATGATAAGGTTGATAAATAGCCAATATTGGATTCAATAGGCATACTCTCATTTTCAATCACACTACTTAACCATAATTCACCTTTAATTGATAAAGGCTGAGAAAATAAATTTTCACTATTTATAATGAAAAGAATGCAAAAAATTAATAATCTATGAATAAACATTTATTTTTCAAGCTTTAATGACTGATAAAATTACATCCATCCTCATTAAAATCTTAATAAGGAATAAAAAAAGCCCCCTAAAAAGGGGGCTTAAAAGTATTAATCAAACCATACAATCATGGTTTTTATTAATTTTTTTATTATTGTGGGACCACGTTAGTTGCGCAAGGTCCTTTTTCGCTAGAACCTTCATTATATGCAACAGATTGTCCATCTTTTAGAGTTTTAAACCCTTCCATTTGAATTTCACTCAT
>JAYZCM010000048.1:0-10055 GCA_036338305.1 Fidelibacterota bacterium
TCTTTTTTTGACCCTTCAGATGATAAAATATATAGATACCCAACTTTTTTCAAAGTTTCAAAAAAAATAAAAGATTTATAAAATGAATGCTTTATTTCAATATGTACTAGTTTTAGCAGATGATGCACTAATTCTTGCACAAAGATTATCTGAATGGGCATACAAAGCGCCATTTTTAGAAGAAGATATTGCTTTAAGTAATATCTCATTAGATTTATTTGGTCGGGCAGCACTTTTTTTAGAATATGCTGCTTTAGTAAAAGATGATGATTCGGATGCAGATGATTTAGCATTTAAAAGGCATGAGCGTGAATATGTAAACCATTTGCTTTGTGAACAACCTAATGGCCATTTTGGTGATACCATTATTAGACAATTTCTATTTGATTCATTTTATGATCTTTTTTTGGTGGAGCTTTCTAAAAGCAATGACAAACAATTGGCTGCAATTGCAAGTAAATCCATTAAAGAGGTTTCATATCATTTGCGTCATAGTAGCAAGTGGGTCATTCGATTGGGTGATGGTACAAGTGAAAGTAATAAAAAAATTCAAGAATCAATTAATAAGTTTTGGATGTACTCTGATGAGTTTTTCATAATGAATGAAATAGATAAAAACATGGAAAAAATGAAAGTTGGCGTGAATCGCGAAGCTTTAAAATCAGTTTGGCTAAAAAATATTAAAAAAGTATTTAAGGAAGCAAAATTAGAAATTCCAAATGAAACAAATATGATTGTTGGGGGAAAACAGGGTCTACATACTGAGCATTTAGGTCATTTATTATCAGAAATGCAATATCTTCAAAGAGCTTTTCCAGATGCAAAATGGTAATGAAAATGGAGACAAATAAGATTTGGGGTATGCTTGAAAACATACCTGATCCAGAAATTCCAAATGTTTCAATAGTAGAAATGGGTATTGTTAGGGGCATTGAATATAACCATGATACATTAAATGTAATTATTACTCCTACATATTCAGGATGTCCAGCAATTGATTTGATAAAGAGAGAAATTAAACAAAATTTAATTATGAAAGGCATTAATGATTTTGAAATAACCACATCTCTTTTTCCTCCGTGGACTACGGAATGGTTGAATGAAGAAACAAAAAACAAATTAAAATCAATTGGAATTGCTCCACCAGAAAAAAAAATTGAGTGCCCTTATTGTAATTCAGATGAAGTTAAGGTCATTAGTGAATTTGGCTCGACAGCATGTAAAGCATTTTATAAATGCATTCATTGCATTGAAACTTTTGAATATTTTAAATGTATTTGATAAATGATAATTTTTGAACAAAAAAAAGCCATAGGAATAATCACATTAAATCGACCAGAGACGTTTAATTCTTTTGTCCAAAAAATGGCAATGGATTTACAATCAAAATTAGAAATTTGTAAAGATAATGATGAAATTCGTTGCATTATTTTGACTGGCCATGGAAAAGCATTTTGTGCAGGTCAAGATTTAAAAGAAGCCATAGATCCAGATGGCCCAGAAATTGAAAAAATAGTTAATGAACATTATAATCCAATAATTAAACAAATTCGTGAAATTGAAAAACCAGTATTGGCAGCAGTCAATGGAGTTGCTGCGGGAGCAGGAGCAAATTTAGCCTTGGCATGTGATTTAGTTGTTGCAGCAAAATCAGCTAGTTTTATTCAAGCCTTTAGTAAAATAGGACTTATTCCTGATAGTGGGGGAACTTTCTTTCTTCCTCGGTTGGTTGGTTTGCCAAGAGCTACGGCGCTTATGATGACAGGTGAAAAAGTAATGGCAATGGATGCAGAAAAAATGGGCATGATATATAAAACATATGAAGATAGTGAATTTAAAGATCAAGCGATGACTCTTGCAGATCATTTATCATCAATGCCAACCAAAGGATTGGGTTTGATTAAAAAATTATTAAATGAATCTTTAAGTTCAAATTTATATTCTCAATTAGAACGTGAAGGAGAAATGCAAGTGTTGGCATCTAAAACTGATGATCATAAAGAAGGAATTAAAGCATTTTTAGAAAAAAGAAAGCCAAAATTTTCAGGTAAATGAATCCTCCAATTAGCATAATGGGAGCAGGAACAATGGGGCTTGGTATTGCTCAATTGGCAGCTAGCCATGGAGAGGATGTTATCCTTTTTGACATAGATCAGAAAGTATTGGATTTATCTAAAGAAAAATTATTAAATACTCTAAATAATTTATTAAAAAAGAAAAAAATATCCATTGATGAAAAAGATAAAATCATGGATAAAATAAATTGGACAGTGAATATTAAAGATATTTCTAAAAGCTTTATGGTAATAGAGGCTGTGATTGAAAATTTGGAAATTAAAAAAAAGTTATTTTATGATATGGAGAGTTTGGTTTCAAATGAATGTATTTTAGCGACTAATACATCTTCATTATCTGTTTCTAAAATAGCATCAGAATGTAAAAAGCCACAAAGAATTTTAGGAATACATTTTTTTAATCCAGTTCCAATAATGCAGTTAGTGGAATTAATCCCTATCGATCAAACCCAATTAAAATTAAAAGAAATGGTTAAAAATAAAATAGAAAGTTGGAATAAAATTGTAGTAACTGCAAAAGATACGCCAGGTTTTATTGTTAATCGTTTAGCAAGGCCATTTTATGGTGAAGCATTAAGAATTTATGAAGAAGGAATTGCAGATTGTTCTACAATTGATTGGGCAATGAAAAAAATGGGTAAATTTCGCATGGGACCATTTGAGCTTATGGATTTTATAGGGATTGATGTTAATTACATGGCAACTGAAAGTGTTTTTATTGGTTTGAATCATAATCCTAGATATACACCTTCACCATTACAAAAAAAATTATTAGATGAGGGGAAATTAGGTAGAAAGTCTGGAGAAGGGTTTTATAAATATCAAGAAGGTGCTATAAAGCCAGAGCCAAATAAAGATGAAAAATTAGGAAAGAAGATTTTTAATAGAATTTTATCAATGCTAATAAATGGAGCAATTGAAGCTTTACATCTTCAAATTGGAAGCAAGGAAGATATCGACATTGCCATGAGCAAAGGAGTCAATTATCCGAAAGGATTATTGAGATGGGGTGATGAATGGGGATTGGATAATGTATTAAATCAATTAATGGATCTTTATGATTTTTATGGAGATGATCGCTATGAGCCAAGTTTATTATTAAAGAATAAAGTAAATAATAAAACATTTTTTTATGCATAAAAATTCAGAAAAAATAGTAAATGCAATGTATGAAAATGATGCTTTTAGTAAATGGCTGGGTATTGAGAGGCTTGAAGTTTCAAAAGGAAATTGTAAACTTAGAATGACAATTCGTAAAGAAATGTTAAATGGCTTTAATATTGCACATGGCGGCATAGCATATTCACTTGCTGATAGTGCCTTGGCATTTGCTGCAAATACTCATGGAAATAAAAGTTTATCATTGGAAACGAAAATTTCTCATTTAAAAGTTGTAAAGGAAGGAGATGTTTTGACTGCTGTAGTTATGAAAGAATCATTGTCAAAGAAAAAAGGAGAATATGTAATTTCAATCATAAATCAAGATGAATTAGAAATTGCAATTTTTAAAGGAATTGTACATCGAACATCAAATGTTTGGTTTTCTAGACATGAAGAATAAAACATCATATATAATAGATTCGATTCGAACTCCAATTGGACGATTTGGGGGATCACTTTCTACAATTCGAACAGATGATTTGGCTGCAATTGTAATCAAAGGTTTAATTAATAAAAGTAAAATAGATTCAAAAAAAATTGATGAAGTTATTTTGGGTTGTGCTAATCAGGCAGGTGAAGATAATCGAAATATAGCAAGGATGGCTTTACTTCTAGCGGGGTTGCCATATACAGTGCCAGGTGAAACGGTTAATCGTCTTTGTGCTTCTGGGATGTCTTCTGTAATCCATGCACATCGAGCAATTCAAGTAGGAGATGGTAATATTTATTTGGCAGGAGGAGTTGAAAACATGACTAGAGGTCCATGGGTCATTTCAAAAGCATCATCTCCTTTTGGCAAGGATGTAGAAATGCATGATACAAGTTTTGGATGGCGTTTTATAAATTCAAAACTCAATGAGAAATATGGTACGGAAAGCATGGGAAAAACAGCAGAAAATTTAGTTGAAAAATTTGGTATTAGTAGACAAGATCAAGATAAATATGCATTTAATTCTCAAATGAAAGCTACAAATGCTCAGAGAAATGGCCGATTTGATGATGAAATAATTTCAGTAAAAATTCCACAAAGAAAAGCAGATTCCATTGTTTTTAATCATGATGAATTTATTAAATCAAAAACAACAGTAAGTGATTTATCTAATTTAAAATCAGTTTTTAAGACTGACGGCACAGTTACGGCAGGTAATTCATCTGGATTAAATGATGGTGCTGCCATAATGTTAATGGCATCTGAAAAAGCAATTTCAAATGAAGGTTTCATTCCTATTTCTAGAATAGTTTCTTCAGCTGTAGTTGGAGTGGAGCCAAGGATAATGGGCATTGGCCCAGTAGAAGCTTCTAATAAAGCACTTAAAAGAGCTGGTTTAAAAATATCTGATATGGATATTATTGAAATTAATGAAGCTTTTGCAGCACAATCACTTGCATGTATTAGACAATGGGGATTAGATGATGATGATCCACGTATTAATCCTAATGGAGGGGCAATCGCTTTAGGGCACCCCTTGGGAATGAGTGGAACGCGTATTCTTCAAACAGCTAGTTTGGAATTGAAAAAACAAAATAAATCATTAGCGCTTGTTACTATGTGTATTGGTGTTGGGCAGGGATATGCTGTAATAATTGAAAAATCATGATATACGAATTTAATGGATATAAGCCTGTTGTAGATGAAAGTTCATTCATACATGACCTGGCAGCAGTTACAGGGAATGTAGTAATTGGTAAAAATGTTTATATTGGACCTGGTGCAGCAATACGTGGTGATTGGGGAGAGATAATAATTAATGATGGGTGTAATGTTCAGGAAAATTGTACAATTCATGTTTTTCCTGGAAAATCAGTAATTTTAAAAAAATCAGCTCATATTGGACATGGGGCTATTATTCATGGAGCTCATATTGGAAAAAATAGTTTAGTTGGAATGAATTCTGTTATTATGGATGATGCAGAAGTTGGGGATGAATGTATTATAGGTGCATTATGTTTTATTAAAGGAGAAATGAAAATTCCAAATAGAAAATTGGTTGTTGGTAATCCCGCTATCATAAAAGGAAATGTTTCAGAAGAAATGATAAAATGGAAATCTAATGGAACAAAAATTTATCAGAATTTACATAAAGAATGCATAGACACATTAAGACAGTGTCAATCATTAAAAAAAATACCGGAAGATAGAATCATTCAAAAGACAAATTTTAAACCTTGGAAAGAAACAAAAAAATAATGAATTTTCAAAATTATGCTTTAGGTAATTGGATGCAAGGAGAGGGAGAAGGTACTCCTTTATATAATGCCATAACTGGAGATGAATTAGGCAGGGCTTCTAGTAAAGGAATTGATTTTGATCAAATGATGAAGTATGCTAGAGAGACAGGTGGAGTATCTCTTAGAAAATTAACTTTTCAAGAAAGGGGTTTAATGTTAAAAGCATTAGCCCTTCATCTATATGATGTGAAAGATAAATTTTATGATTTAAGTTTTGCAACAGGAGCTACAAAACTAGATTCATGGATCGACATAGAAGGAGGTATTGGGAATTTATTTGCAAATTCATCTTTACGACGTGAATTCCCTGATTTACCTTTTTATATTGATGGGAATGCAGCCAATTTATCAAAAGAAGGTACTTTCATAGGCCATCATATTATGGTTCCCAAAGAAGGTGTTGCATTACATATTAATGCATTTAATTTCCCAATTTGGGGCATGCTTGAAAAAATAGCAGTTAATTTAATGGCTGGAATGCCCGCCATAGTAAAACCTGCAACTCTTACATGTTATTTAACAGAATTAATGGTACAAGAAATAATATCAACCAATATACTTCCAGAAGGATCACTTCAACTTATTTGTGGCTCAGCAAATGGAATTTTAGATTATGTGACATGTCAAGATGTGGTGACATTTACTGGGTCAGCTTCAACAGGTAGAATGTTAAAGTCTCATCCTAAAATAATTAATGAGGCAGTACCATTTAACATGGAAGCAGATTCTTTAAATGCATGCATATTGGGAGAAGATGTGGTTCCTGGAAGCATAGAGTTTAATTTGTTTATAAAAGAAGTACAAAAAGAAATGACAGTTAAGGCAGGTCAAAAATGTACTGCAATAAGAAGAATTATTGTTCCAGAAAAATTATTGGAAGATGTGCAGTTAGCACTTACAAAACAATTGTCAAAAATAATAATAGGAGACCCTAAAATTAAAGATGTTAGGATGGGAGCATTAGCTGGCGGTCCCCAGGTAGTGGAAGTATCAGAAAAAGTGAAAAAATTATCTCAAAGTCAAGAAATTATTTATGGTGATTTGGATGACTTTGAAGTAATGGGGGTAGAAAAAGAAAAAGGTTCTTTCATTCCTCCTATTTTATTTCTTAATGATCAACCTTTTAATAAAACTGATTGCCATGAAATAGAAGCTTTTGGTCCTGTATCAACCATATTGCCTTATGCTGATTTAAATGAGGCAATTGCTTTATCTAATATGGGGAAAGGTTCATTGGTATGTTCAATTGTAACATCTGATGATAAATTAGCTTATGATTTTACCATAAATGCAGCATCAATGCATGGTAGAATATTAATTTTAAATAAAGATTGTGCAAAAGAAAGTACAGGACATGGTTCTCCAATGCCACTTCTTACTCATGGTGGCCCAGGGCGTGCTGGTGGTGGTGAGGAAATGGGAGGAAAGCGTGGCATACTACATTATCTTCAAAGGACGGCCATTCAAGGGCATCCAACTACAATTTCACAAATAACAAGTCAATATCAAGTCGGTGGTGCAAAACGAGAAGCGCAGCCCCATGTATTTAGGCAACATTTTGAAGAAATTAATGTAGGCGATACAGTTTATACAGATACCCATGAAGTGACATTGAGCGACATTGAAAATTTTGCAGAAATTAGTGGTGATAAATTTTATGCACATATGGATGAACATGCATTGGAAGGTACAATTTTTACAGAACGTGTTGCTCATGGATATTACATTCTCAGTAGAGCTGCAGGTCTTTTTGTAGATCCACCAAAAGGTCCAGTATTATTAAACTATGGAATTGATGAATGTCGTTTTACCAAACCTGTATATCCTGGCATGACAATAGGGGTTCGTTTAACGGTTAAAGAAAAAATTGATCAAGAAAAAAAATCTGATGATGATATTGCGAAAGGCATAGTAAAATTTTTAGTTGATGTCTATGATAATGAAGATGAAACAGTAATGATGGCAACTATTTTAACAATGATAAAAAAGAAAATCCAGGATTAATTAATGGACTCATACGTAAAGTTACATATTGAAAATTCAATAGGAACAATTGAATTTTTTCATCCACAAAGTAATTCATTGCCTTCTAATATTTTAAATAAAATTGCAGATACAATTAAACAAGTTTCAATAAACGATGATATAAAAGTTGTCATACTTAAAAGTGGTGGAGATAGAGTTTTTTGTGCAGGCGCATCGTTTGATGAGCTTTTGGCAATAAAAGATTCTAAATCTGGGAAAGAATTTTTTTCAGGTTTTGCAAATGTTATTAATGCTGCAAGAAAATGTCCAAAATTTATTATTGGGAGAGTACAAGGAAAGGCTGTTGGTGGTGGTGTTGGCATGGCTGCTTCGGTAGATTATTGTTTTGCTTCAAAGTTTGCATCCATCAAATTAAGTGAGTTGTCAATTGGGATTGGGCCATTTGTTGTTGGTCCTCCAATTGAAAGGAAAATTGGTTTATCGGCATTTAGTCAATTGGCAATTAATGCAACTAATTGGCATGATGCTAAGTGGGCAAAAGAAAAAGGTCTTTTTTTTGAATTATATGACAATGCTAAAGAAATGGATATTGCAATATTAAATTTGGCAAAAAAATTATCTTTATCAAATCCTGAATCCATGAAAGAATTAAAAGAAATCATGTGGGCAGGTACAAATCATTGGGATGAATTGCTAATTGAGAGAGCTGCAATTAGCGGTGAAAGAGTTCTTTCAGATTTCACTAAAAAAACTTTAGAGAAATTAAAGAAAAAATAAATGCCTTCTAAAAAAATGAAATTTTCAAAAGATGTTTTATCAAAGGCATATGATTTATTATGTACAGCTAGAGCAATGTCAGATATTTATGAACAAAATAAAGAAATAACATCAAAATATGTACATGCTACATCTAAAGGCCATGAGGCTGTTCAAATTGCATTAGGACTGCAATTAAAATCTCAAGATTGGGTTGCTCCTTATTATAGAGATGATGCGATGTTACTTGGCATGGGCATAAAACCATATGAATTAATGCTTCAGTTACATGCAAAGAAAGATGATCCATTTTCAGGTGGACGTTCTTATTATTCTCACCCTAGTCTTAAGAGAGATGGTTTTCCTAAAATCCCTCATCAATCTTCCGCAACTGGAATGCAAGCGATTCCTACTACAGGTATTGCTATGGGAATTCAATATTTGGAAAAGCAAAAATTAAATAAAATAAAGAATCTTAATTCTTCTTTGGCAGTATGTTCACTCGGGGATGGGGCTATTACTGAAGGAGAGGTATCAGAAGCAATTCATATGGCGGTGCTTAAGCAATATCCTATATTATATTTTGTTCAAGATAATGGATGGGATATATCTGCAAGTTCATCAGAAATTAGAAATTCAGATATTGGTTCTTATTTTAAAGGCTTTGGAGAGATAGAAGTTGTACGCATATCAGGAAATGATTTCATTGAGTCATATTTAGCTATTCAAAAAGTTATAAATATTATACGAAAAGAACGTCGTCCATTTATGATTCATGCAGATGTGCCATTATTAAATCATCATACCTCAGGCGTTAGAATGGAATGGTATAGAGATGATTTGGAAGACCATTTGAAGCGGGATCCATATCCTATTTTACAAAAACAGTTGCTAGATTTTGGTTTTAAAAAAAATGATTTGAGTAAAATTGAAAAAAAATCTAAAGAAAAAGTTTTAGAAGATTTTAAGAATTCATTAAAAGCAAGTGATCCAGATGCAGAAGAATTGTTTGAAAATATTTTTCATCCAACAGGAGTTTTAGAAGAAAAAGGAGAAAGAAGTCCAAAAGAAAATTCTCCAACAATCATGGTGGATTGTGCTATGTTGGCCATAAAAGAAATAATGGAGGATAATCCTGAATGCTTATTGTATGGACAAGATGTTGGTAAAAGGTTGGGAGGAGTTTTTAGAGAAGCTGCTACATTGGCAGAAACATTTGGGGAATCGCGTGTTTTTAATACTCCAATACAAGAAGCATATATTATAGGTAGTACGGTTGGTATGTCTGCAGTAGGTTGCAAGCCTATTGTTGAAGTTCAGTTTGCAGACTACATTTGGCCAGGTTTAAATCAGCTTTTTACGGAAGTAAGCCGTTCTTGCTATTTGTCCAGAGGAAAATGGCCAGTAAGTTGTATTATACGTGTTCCTATTGGGGCATATGGTAGTGGAGGTCCTTATCACTCATCAAGCATTGAGTCTATTTTAATGAATATTAAGGGCATAAAAATAATTTATCCTTCAAATAGTGCTGATTTAAAAGGCTTGATGAAAGCAGCTTATCATGATCCAAATCCTGTAATAATATTAGAACATAAAGGATTATATTGGAGTAAGTTAAAAGGTACGGAAACTGCAAAATGCATTGAGCCAGCAAAAAATTATATTTTACCTTTAGGGAAAGGGCGAATTGTTAAAGCTGCAGATGAAAAAAAAATAAATAAAAGTGAATCGGTTTGTATAATTACTTATGGCATGGGTGTATATTGGGCATTATCAGCAGAAAAAGAATTTCCAGGTAAATTAGAAATAATAGATCTTAGAACCTTATATCCACTTGATGAAAAATTA
>JAYZCM010000049.1:0-9528 GCA_036338305.1 Fidelibacterota bacterium
GAAATATTTGTGGCATTTTTACAAGGCTACATTTTTTCTTTATTGTCATCAATATTTATTGGCATGGCAGTATTGGAACATGAAGAACATTAACAAATAAAAAGGAGTAAATAGAATGGAAGGTGGATTAATTGCAATAGGCGCCGGATTAGGTGCAGGTTTAGTAACAATAGGAGCAGGTCTTGGAATTGGGAAAATTACTGCTGCTGCTGCTGATGCAACAGGTCGTCAACCTGAAGCGGCTGGTGACATTAGAACTACAGCTCTTATCATGTCTGCTTTGATTGAAGGTGTTGCTTTATTTTGTGCAGTAACTTGCTTCCTATTATCAGGAAACGTTGGTTAAGAGAACAGTACACTTTTACAATAAAAGTTAGGAGTAAGTCATGGTTGCAGTTCATGGTGGGACATTATTTTGGTCTGTTATAACATTCTTGTTATTATTGGTTGTTTTAAAAAAAGTAGCTTGGGGGCCAATAATTCAAGCTCTTGAAACTCGTGAAGCAGAAATTAAAGATGCATTGAGTTCTGCAGACAAAGCCCGTGAAAATGCTGAAAAAGCATCTAAAGATTATGATGATTTAGTTAAAAAAGCACGGGCTGAAGCTCAAGAAATCATAGCTGAAAGTAAAAATACTAGTGAGCGAGTTAGAACAGAAATAAAGGAAACCGCTGATAAAGAGGCGCGTGAAATGTTAGAAAAAGCTCAAATGCAAATTAGTGCTGAACGTGAAAAAGCGATAAATGAAATTAAATCTGTAGTAGTAGATTTTTCTATTCAAGCTGCATCAAAAGTTATTGAGAAAAATGTAGATTCTGAAGATAATAGACGTATCATTAATGATGCAATTGAGGGAATTGGAAAAGCTTAATGAAAAAGAATAGAGAGGTATCTAAATATGCAAGAGCAATATATGATATTGCAGAGAAATCAAATAGCATTGAAGAAACTCTCAATCGTTTAAATATATTATTTTCAATTAATTCTACTTCATCAGAATTTAGACTTTTTTTACAAACTAGACGTGTCTTGTTTAAAAATAAGGTGGAAATATTAAATAAAATTTTAGCTAATATTTTGTCTGAAATAGAAATGGGCTTACTTAATAGTCTTATTGAGAATGATCATGTTAATTTGTTAAATCAAATTATCAAACAATATGGTATTATATGTGAGCAGGATGAAAAAGTGGTTAAAGTTATGGTGACAACTGCGCAAGAATTGAGCAGTGATGATAAAAAGGAACTTCTTAATTTAATTGAAAAAAAAATAAATAAGAAAGTTGATTTGAATGATTTTGTAGAACCAAAAATTCTTGGAGGGGCAAAATTTAGAGTTGGAAACATGATTGTAGATGGTTCTATTGCTTCTAGATTAGGAAAATTAGAAAAATCTCTTTATGGGAGATAAATATTTGGAGAAAATATGGAAATTAAAACTGAAGAAATAACCTCATTATTAAAGCAACAGCTTAAAGAATATCAAATAGATTTGGATATATCAGAAGTTGGTGAAGTCATTATGGTTGGTGATGGCGTTGCTCGTGTGAGTGGATTAGAAAATGTAATGAGCTCTGAATTAGTTGAATTGCCTAATGGAGTTTATGGAATGGCATTAAATTTAGAAGCAGATAATGTGGGGTTGGTACTTTTTGGCGATTCACGTCATGTGAAAGAGGGAGATTTGGCAAAAAGGACTGGAAAGGTTGTAGAAGTGCCTGTAGGTAAAGAACTTTTAGGTAGAGTTGTAAACCCTCTAGGGCAACCAATAGATGGAAAAGGTGCCATTGATGCTACAAATTCACTGCCTGTAGAAAGAAAGGCACTTGGTGTTATGCAGCGACAACCTGTAACGGAACCATTACAAACAGGCATTAAGGCTGTAGATAGCATGATACCTATTGGAAGGGGTCAGCGTGAATTAATAATTGGTGATAGACAAACAGGAAAAACAGCAGTTGCAATTGATGCAATTATCAACCAAAAGTCTAATCAGAGTTCAGATTCGCCAGTTCATTGCATATATGTTGCAATTGGACAAAAAGCATCAACTGTTGCAACAATTGTTGCAGAATTAGAAAATAATGGTGCAATGGAGTATACAACCGTAGTAGCTGCAAATGCTTCAGATCCTGCACCATTACAATTTTTAGCACCATATTCTGGCTGTGCAATGGGTGAATTTTTTAGAGATAATGGTCAACATGCATTAATTGTTTATGATGATTTATCTAAACAGGCAACAGCTTATAGACAAATGTCTCTTGTTTTAAGAAGACCTCCCGGCCGTGAAGCCTTCCCTGGCGATGTATTTTATTTGCATAGTCGTTTATTAGAGCGTGCATCAAAATTGTCAGAGGCAGAAGGTAGTGGTTCTTTAACTGCTTTGCCAATAATAGAAACTCAAGAGGGTGATGTGTCTGCATACATTCCTACAAATGTAATTTCAATTACAGATGGTCAAATTTATTTGGAAACTAATCTATTCAATTCTGGAATTAGACCTGCAATAGATGTTGGTTTGTCAGTTTCTCGTGTAGGTGGAAATGCACAAATAAAGGGCATGAAAAAAGTTGCAGGAACTTTGAGGCTAGATTTGGCACAATATAGAGAATTAGAGGCATTTGCCAAATTTGGCTCCGATCTAGATAAAAATACTCAAGCTCAACTTACTAGAGGTGAGCGCATGGTTGAAGTTTTAAAACAAAATCAATATGTTCCAATGTCTGTAGAAAGTCAGGTTGCAATTATTTTTGCTGCAGGAAAGGGTTTGTTAGATGATGTTGAAGCTGTAAATGTTAGAGATTTTGAATCAGCTTTGCTTGAAGAATTGAAAAATAGTCATGGAGATGTTTTGTCTACCATAAGTGATAGCGGTGAAGTTTCTGAAGATGTTGCAAAAAAATTAGAAACAGCCATTATGAATTTTAAAAAAGTTTATAAAGTATAATAGTGGCAAATTTAAAAGACATTCGTAATCGAATAAAATCTGTTAAAAGCATTCAGCAGGTAACAAAGGCAATGAAAATGGTAGCTGCTGCAAAAATGAGACGTGCACAAGAGAATATGGAACAGGCGCGACCTTATGCAAGTAGATTAAATGAAATGTTAAATTCATTGCTTCCTTCTATTGATAGAAAAGTATTAAATGAACTACAGACTCGCGATATAATCAAAAGAAAATTATTTGTAATTATTACTGCAGATAGAGGAATGGCAGGTGCATTTAATACGAATGTAAATAAAATTGCCCAGCAGTCAATAGATGAATTTGGTAAAGATAAATCTGATTTGATTTGTATTGGCAAAAAAAGTACATCACATTTTAAACTAAGGAATTATAATATAATTTCAGAATATGTTGATTTTTGGTCAGATTTAAATTTTGAAGATGCAATGGAAATTAGTTCAGCAATGATTTCAAGGTTTGTAAATGGTGAAGTAGATCAAGTTTCTGTTATTTATAATGAGTTTATTAATGTTGGAAAACAAGAAGTGAGAAATAATGATTTTCTTCCACTAATACATGATGTAAAGGAAGAATCCAAAAAAAATATAATGGATAGAATTTATGAACCTTCTAAAACTGAAGTTGTTAAAACTTTGGTCCCTAAGTATTTAAATACTCAGGTGTGGCAATTTTTATTAGAATCATTTGCATCTGAACAGGCTGCAAGAATGCTTGCTATGGAAAATGCTACTTCTAATGCTCAAGATATGATTAAAGATTTAACATTACAATTTAATAAAGCTCGTCAATCAGCAATTACTACTGAGATGTTGGAAATTGTTAGTGGAGCCGAAGCACTAAACTAATAGAGGAATATTTATGTCAGGATTAGGAAAAGTATCACAAGTAATGGGTGCAGTAGTTGATGTGTCATTTGAGGATGGAAAACTCCCCCAAATAATGAATGCACTTGAAATTAATAATAAAGATAATACGAAGCTTATTCTAGAGGTTGCGCAACATTTAGGTGATAGTGTTGTAAGAACAGTTGCCATGGATACTACTGATGGTTTGGTTCGTGGAACATCAGTTACAGATACAGGTACTCCAATTTCTGTACCTGTTGGACCTGAAACACTTGGCAGGCTATTTGATGTTTTAGGTAATACCATTGATCAAAAAGGAGATGTTAATACAGATAAGCGTGCTCCAATACATAGAGCTGCTCCCAAACATGAAGAATTGGCAACATCTAAAGAGATTTTAGTTACAGGTATCAAGGTTGTAGATTTAATGGAACCATATACTAGAGGTGGTAAAACAGGACTTTTTGGTGGTGCCGGTGTTGGAAAGACAGTATTAATTCAGGAGTTGATACGCAATATTGCTACAGAGCATGGAGGTTATTCAGTTTTTGCTGGTGTTGGAGAACGAACACGTGAAGGAAATGATTTATATAATGAAATGACTGAATCAGGAGTTATTGATAAAACGACAATGGTATTTGGCCAAATGAATGAACCGCCTGGAGCAAGATTAAGAGTAGCATTGTCTGGATTAGCAATGGCAGAATACTTTAGAGACGATGAGGGGCGTGATGTATTATTATTTGTCGATAATATTTTTCGTTTTACGCAGGCAGGATCTGAAGTTTCTGCTTTACTTGGCAGAATGCCTTCTGCTGTTGGATATCAGCCAACATTATCAACAGAAATGGGAGATCTTCAAGAAAGAATTACATCTACTAAAAAAGGGTCAATAACATCTGTACAAGCGGTATATGTACCTGCGGATGACTTGACTGACCCTGCTCCTGCAACTGCATTTGCACATTTGGATGCAACATCTGTATTGGAAAGAAAAATTGCTGAGCTTGGTATATATCCTGCTGTTGATCCTTTAGCCTCAACTTCTCGTATTTTAGATCCTAGAATTATAGGTGATAATCATTATAATGTTGCAAGAAATGTACAGTCAGTTCTTCAAAAATATAAAGATCTTCAAGACATCATTGCAATTCTTGGAATGGATGAATTATCTGATGAAGATAAATTGACAGTTTCTCGTGCACGTAAAATTCAAAAATTTATGTCTCAGCCATTTTTTGTTGCAGAACAATTTACAGGCGTTGAGGGTAGATACGTTTCTTTGGAAGATTCAGTTTCAGGTTTTGAAGCAATTTTAAATGGTGATGCGGATGAATGCCCTGAAAATGCATTTTCATATGTAGGTTCTATTGATGAAGCTTTTGAAAAAGCAAAAGGAATGTAATGTCTAAGACCTTTCAATTAGATATTATAACTCCTACAAGCATAATTAGCGAAGGTCAAGTTGAATACTTGCGCGCTCCTTCAAAAGAAGGTTTATTTGGTGTAAAAAAAGGTCATGCTTCATCATTGATTGTAATGGATATTGGTGAAATTAAAATTACTAAAGATGGCAAAGAGTGTTATTATGCTACAAATGGCGGTTTTGCTGATATTCGTCCAGAGAGTGTTATGTTATTAGTTGAAACTGCTGAAAAAAATGATAAAATTGATAAGAAACGTGCTGAAAAAGCATTACAGCGTGCTAAAGAAAGATTAAAAGATAATGCTTCTGATTTAAAACGAGCTAAAGCTGCAATAGAAAGATCTAGGAATCGTATTAAGATAGTAGATCGTATTAGCTCTTAGAAAATTAGTATTTTTTTATTCAGATCATAAAAACATTTATTAAGTAAAACTCCAACCACACAATAAATCATTATTTGATTTATTAGTTAATTACATATACAGTCTTTAAATAGAATTTTTAATTAGCAATATAATCTATGGAAAAATTATATATTGTATTTATGAGAAGAACTTTATTTTTTTTTGAATCATTTTTACTGTTATGGGGGTTTTTCCCATTATTTCTCCATCAATATTTAGTATCTCATCACTTTTGGGAATCAATGAAAAATATGGTGTTTGATAATAAGAAACTTCAGGTTGATTCAGATGACTACCATCAAAGAGCTTGGGTAAAGTTGTAAGTAATCGCATTCGAGATACATTTGATTTGACAACAACTAGATCAATTAATCCATCATTTAATTTTGCTTTTGGTGCCATTTTCATGGCATTACCAATATGTATTGAATTGCATGCAATGATAAAAGTAAAATTATCTTTTATTGTTTCTTTTTCCATTATTAGGGTGGCTGGACGACTATTATGTGTAAATACTTCAATAACACTTAATATGGTATATCTGTTAGTACCTAGCCAACGATATTTTTCTGCTTTGTTGCCAATATCTGTTACTAGTCCCCAACCAATCATATTCATTGCATAGCTGATCTCTCCATTAATTTCAATTTGAACGACATCCATCAATTGCATATTATTACTTATTATTTTTTTTACTACATTGGTTGGATTAGTTAATTTAAGATCATGTAAATAAGAGTTTCCAGATCCTCCTGGGATTAAACCAATTGGGACATTTTTTTTATCTTTTCTCTTTAACATTCCATTTATAATTTCATTTAAGGTTCCATCTCCACCTATGCCTAGTACGCCATCATATTGATCTATTGGTTTTTGATTTGCAATTTCTTTTGCATGTCCTGCATGCCTTGTTTCTATAGCTTCTAACATGATATTGTTAGAATCAAAAATAGGTTTTATTTGATCAAATATATTTTTACCTATTTTTTTACCACTATGAGGATTGATTATTATTAAATATTTCATTGAATTATTATTTTATGAATTGTATTGATAATGCATATCTATAAAATTTACCATCATTTGATTGGATGGCTCCGATTATGGTAGATATGAAATTAATAATGAAAAGGCCAAAAATCATGGGAATTCCAATTAGTAGAATTATTAAAAAGATAGATAACATTAAATATATTGTCATGCTAATTTGAAAGTTTAATACTTGAATCCCTTGATCTTTTACAAATGCCATTTCATCTTTTTTAATTAACCAAATTACTAACGGAGCAAGAATGTTCCCAAATGGTATTATCATGCCAATAAAAATAGATATATGGCATAACATTGCCCATGTTCTTTCACTTTTAGGTGGTAAATTTGCATCTATTGGCTTTTCTTTAATTTTAGACATGATGATTTCCCTTTATTATCTAATTAATTGATTTTAATTGCATTGTCATATTCCCAAGATTAGTATATTGTTTTATCATGATTGGAATATGAAGGCTATCTGCTGATAGCCAAATTTGCATTGCACCTTTATTTTTCAATAATGGCTTACCATCTTTTGAAAATGGCTCTATGACATAGCAATCATATTTACCATAATCTGTTTTTATCATTTTTTTATCTGTAATTTTTACGATAATTTCTTTGATTTTTTTAGGACTGTATGAAAAAAAACCATATTGATTTCCTTTTTTTAATTCTTGTTGACGTAAAAAATAAATAAATGCCATGGGGTCATAAAGTTTTCCAGATAATGGGATTTTTTTATTATTGGAAATTAACATGTTATCATCAATGATAAAGGCTTCATTATTTTTTTTATAACGTCCTTCTCTAATTTTTTGAGTTGTTTTTATGAGTGAAAAATCAATGATAGATAGCCAAGAATTGATTTCGTCCCTTACTTTATAAAAATTACTTAAAAATGAATTTGTTTTTATGGTGCTTGTTAGTAGGTAGGCCTCTTTTCCATTTATGGTATCTGTTTTCATTGATAGTATGGCGTTCCCTGCAGATAAAGAACGAAATTTGACTGAATAATGTAATGTTTCATTAATGAAGTCAGATGTGCCCCATAATAAAGATGAAAAAAATATAATTAATATTAATTGTTTTTTTTTCATTTAAAAGAGTTTGCTAATTATATTTTTTGATGATGATTGTTGTTCCTGGTTAAACTGTTTCATATTTATTTTTATTTCATTTAATAATTTTTTATTTTTTGCTATATTTAAAAATGTTAGAAAATCATCTTTGGAATTGATGACGTGAGCTAATTCCAGATCAACTAAGCTAATAGCTAAGTCAACTATGTTAAATTTAGGCCCAAAACTAATTGCATTTGCATATGCCATTGGTTCTATGACTGAATGTACTCCACCATTAAAGCCTGCCCCAACATATGCTAAATTAGAATATTTATAAAGGTCTGCAAGTATTCCTACAGTATTTATTATAATAACTCTACTTTCTTTTTTTTCTTTTTCACTATAATAAATAGGATTAAAATTCATTTTTTTTAATTGAGTATGAATTTCTTCAATATTTTTTAAATGTGTTTCATGAGGAACAATAATAATACAATCATTTTTTTCATTTAAGTTTTGTTGTCCATTTGGATAATGTTCAGCCAAAGAGGAAAATAATATTTCATAATCAGTTTTTTCAATACTTCCTAAAATAAGTGTATTAGAAGTTTCAAAAATGGTTGGAAGTAATTTTTTTTGATTATGTTTTTTTCTGTTAAATACTTGATCAATGCGGCTATCACCTGTTACATGTATTTTATTTTCTGGTGATAATAATTTAAGATTTTCTTTTAAGCGGTTAGACCCTGTTAGAATAATATTTATATTTTTAAAAATTTGTTTGTAAACATTTATTATGAATGATGAATTCATATGTGATTTTTTATAAAAGTTAGCATTTATCAATGCTGTTTTTATTCCCATTCTTTTAGCAATAAATAAGTGATTTGGCCATATGTCATTGCGAGTTGTTATATAATGTTGGATTTTTAATTTTTTTAAAAAAAAGAAAGCTGACCAGGGGAGGTCGAAAGGATGATAACAAACTGCATCAACAAGTGAGGTATTTTTTTGTCGTTCATATCCTGTAGGTGAAAAAAAA
Organism: Fidelibacterota bacterium; assembly: GCA_036338305.1. Taxonomy (GTDB): domain Bacteria; phylum Fidelibacterota; class Marinisomatia; order SCGC-AAA003-L08; family D37C17; genus JAYZCM01. The sequence goes on from JAYZCM010000049.1 coordinate 8,785, forward strand.
GATAATATTATAAAAAATTTATTTCTATCTATTTCATTTAGTATGGGTATTAATTGTTCAAATTCACCCATGGATGCTGCATGCATGAGTATTACGGTTTTATCATTATCACGAAGTTTATTTTTTACAAATTGGAATGATTTTTGTTCATTTAGAAGATGGTGACGTACTTTAAAATTGAATAGTGATATTATTAATATTAAAAACCATATGAATGGACAAAGAATCCAATAGGCCAAGTAAAAAAACATGCTATTTTTTAGAATTTAGTATGAAATCAGAAAATTCTCTAAAAGCTCCATGGCCACCTTTTCTGATTGTAGTATAATCTGGATTTAACAAATCTTTAATTGGGCTATTGGCTGTCAATGCTGATATTCCTACGGCCTTTAATGCTTCTAAATCATTTATATCATCTCCAATATATGCAATTTCATCCATGGTTATATCATATTTTTTTGATAAATAATAAAGACGTTTTAACTTTTCATGTTCATCTACATATACTTCATTTATTTTGAGCTTTTTTGCTCTTGCAAGTACTATGTCTGTATTTTCACTTGTTAGAATTGCAACTATGATTCCTTTTTCTTTCAGCATTGAAACTGCCATTCCATCATAAGTGGAGAAAGCTTTCATGAAATCTCCATCTTTTGTTACATACATTCTAGCATCAGTCCAAACACCATCAATGTCAGTTGCAATTAGTTTGATTTTTTCTGCTTTTTTTGACAAATTAGACAT
>JAYZCM010000050.1:0-9838 GCA_036338305.1 Fidelibacterota bacterium
AGCAGCCTTTTGAATTTTATCTTCAGCTCCAGCAAGCCTCCCAAGATGATATCCCATTACACTTTTATTTTTACTCATTAAATCCATTGGTTTGTATTTTGGCATGGAAAACATTTCTTTCATTAAGGCAAAAAAATTAAAAGATTTCCCCTTGACAAAATTTTGATCTCCAAAAATTATCATTTTACCTAAAGGAGCTAAGCATTCATAACTAATTTTCCAATTATGGCTTCCAACAGGATCCAAAACCAGATCAACACCGCGATTATTAGTAAATCGCATTACTTTTTCATGAACATTTTCATTAGTATAATCAATGCAATTTCCCACCCCCATGTCATTTAATTTTGAATGTTTCCATTTTGAAGCAGTTCCTATGACATTACCTCCAATGGCTTGTGCTAATTGTATGGCTGCTGTTCCAACGCCTCCGCCCGCGCCATGTATTAAAATGGTTTCGCCTTCTTTAAAATTCCCAAGATTAAACATCATCATGTAGGCTGTTAAATAAATGACTGGGAAAGCTGCACCTTCTTCAAAAGAAAATTTTTCAGGCAAGGGCATGACTAAATCTTCATTTGAACAAACATGAGTAGAATAGCTACCATGTCTAGATAAAACCATGACTCTATCACCTACTTTAAATTTTTCTACTTCACTACCAATAGCTTCTATTATTCCACAGCCTTCACCGCCTAAGCTTGTTGGAGGTTTGGGTGCGCCTGGATATAATCGCATTCTAGCCATTATTTCTGAAAAATTAATTCCAGAAAAATAATTTCTTATTAAAACTTGATTTTTCCGTGGTGTAGGATTACGTTTTTCCTGTACTTGTAAAACGCTTGGTGGGCCATATTTAGATATTATGATTTGTTTCATTTTTATTAGTTAAATAAGTTTATGATCCAGCTAATCATTTCATTAAATGATCCATTAAAAATAAAGTATTGAATGAGTCCAATTACAATGAAAACATCAATTAGTATGAGTCCTTTTTTAAAATACCATTCTTTGAAAATTTCTTTTGTGAAGAAACTTTTTTTTTCTTCATCCATTAGCTTCATTTATTTTGTTTAAAAATTCATCTTCAGATAGTACTGTTATTCCAAGCTCAATGGCTTTATTTAGTTTTGATCCTGATCCAGGTCCCGCTATTAAAAAATTTGTCTTTCTACTTACGGAGTTACTGGAACGTGCTCCTAAATTTTCTACCATGTCTTGAGCATCTTTTCTTGTAAATTTTTCTAGAGAACCTGTGAAAACAAATATTTTTCCAGAAAATTTAGATGCTTGAATTTTCTCAATCTTTTTAAAAGTTATTCCTGATTGCATGCATGCTTGAATCATTGTAATGTTAGATTCCAGATTAAAATATTCATGGATTGATTCTGCCATGATGTCGCCAATTTCATGAATTTCCATTAATGATTCCATGGTCGCATTCATCAAAAGAGATAAATCACCTTCAAATGATTTTTCCAAGACTTTTGCAGAATGTTCTCCTACATTACGAATTCCAAGCGCATGAATGAATCGTGCCAAGGTGGTCGCTTTGGAGTTTTCAATTGAGTCTAGGATGTTTTGAGCTGATTTTTCTGCCATTCTATCTAAATTGGATAATACTTTCATGTTTAAATTGAAAATGTCTGAAACATTGCTGATCAATTTATTATTTACAAGTTGTTCTACAAGCTTAGTTCCAAAGCCATCTATGTCCATGCAATTTTTTGAAACAAAGTGCTCTATTTGCCCTTTTATTTGTGCGGGACAATTTTTATTTTGACAGCGTGCCACGGCTTCACCTTTGGGCTTATGTATTTTTTCTTTACAAATGGGGCATGTGGTTGGTAAAACATAAGGTAATGTATTAGAAGGTCTTTTAGAAAGAATAACCTTTATGACTTCAGGTATGACATCTCCCGCTCTTTGGATTAATGCCGTGTCTCCAATGCGCACGTCTTTTCTATTAATTTCATCTTGATTATGTAGTGTTGCATTAGAAACAAGAACGCCACCAACAGATACTGGCTCTAGTTTTGCAACAGGCGTAATTGCGCCAGTTCTACCTACACTTGGTTCTATGTTTAATATTTTAGTAGTGACTTGTTGAGTTTTTAATTTTCCTGCAATTGCCCATCTTGGAGATCTACTCCTTACACCTAGTTCATCTTGATTTTGAAAAGAGTTTACTTTAAATACTACGCCATCTATGTCATACTCTAAGCTTTCTCTTAATTTTTCTGCATTTTCATAATAATCAATTAAAAAATCAACTCCACTTCCAATTTTAACATGAGGATTTACTGGAAAACCCCAATTAGGTAATGCATTTAAAAATTCTTTTTGACTTTCAAATTTCATTCCTTCAATTAAGCCTGGAGCATAACAAAAAATTCTAAGAGGTCTTTGGCTTGTAATTAATGGATCAAGCTGCCTTAAGCTTCCTGCCGCACAATTTCTTGGATTTGCAAAAGGGGTTTCTTGTTTTTCTAGACGTTTTTTGTTCATGTTTTTAAAATCTGAATGACCAATGTATACTTCGCCTCTAATTTCTAGTAATGTGGGAGGATTATTACTTATGACAAGAGGAATTCCGCGGATTGTTTTTAAATTTTGAGTGATGTCTTCTCCTGTTGTGCCATCTCCTCTAGTTGAGCCATGTGAGAAAATGCCATTTTCATATACTAATTCTACAGCTAAACCATCTAATTTTGGTTCAGCCATGTATTCTACGTCATTTTCTTGACCCAAACCCTTTTTTATCTGTTTGTCAAATTCTTTTAGCTCATCAATGTTCATTGCATTTGCAAGAGATAGCATGGGCAATTTATGTGTAATGCTTTTAAATTCTGTTAGTGGCTTTGCACCTATTCTTTGAGTAGGAGAATCAGGTGTAATAAGGTTAGGGTTTTCTTTTTCAAGATGTAAAAGGTCTTGCATGAGTTTATCATATTCTGAATCTGAAATGATGGGGTCATCATATACGTAATATTGAATGTTATGATGATTAATTGTTGATCTTAGAAGTTTAATTTGACTAATGGTATCCATTAGGGAAAAATTAACATTTTAATCACATGACGTACCATCATAAAGAAATTTTTTTAATAATATTTGCATGAAAAAGATTGAAATTATCAATGGTGATCATAAGCATAATATTAGTATTAACAACAATAATTAATGGTAAAGAAATGGACGTGAATATTATAAACTCATTTCTTTTTCATCCAAGAAAATCATCTCAGGAAATTGGTGAAAAAGATATTTTAGTTGAAGTCGAAAAGGATGTAAAAGTTGGGATTAGATGTCATCTTAAAAATAAATCATTTCCAACAATATTATTTTTTCATGGTAATGGAGAAATTGTAACGGATTATGATGACATTGCTCAAGTTTACAATCAAAAAAATATTAATTTCATAATTTCAGATTTTAGAGGTTATGGATTTTCAAATGGCGTGCCAAACATTAATAATACGCAGTCAGATTCACATGTCATATTGGATGCAGTATTAACTCATTTAAAAAATGAAAACCATGATGGCCCTTTGTTTTTAATGGGTAGATCACTTGGTTCTGTATCTGTTTTGGAATTATCAAAAAGGTATCCACAAGATTTTATTGGACTAATTATTGAAAGTGGTTTTTCCGATGAAGAGCCGTTATTTAAACTTATTGGTACAACAGGTGTGCAGGCCGGTTTTTTAAAGGAAGATGGATTCTTAAATGGAGAAAAAATTAAAAAATATGAAGGCCCGCTTCTTGTAATTCATGCTAAAGAGGATCATATTGTTCCTTTTAGTCAAGGAAAATTGTTACATGATAATTGTCCATCAAAAAATAAGAGGTTGATTTCCATACCAAATGCAAATCATAATAATATACTTAGTATTAGTTTTAAAATGTATTTTGATGAAATTGAAAAGTTTTTATATTCCATCTAAAACAGTTTCTGATGATAAATTTTATTTATTTTTTCTAATTTGAGGTGCTTTTTTTTCATCTGATTTAACTTTTTCTGGCTTATCTCCTTTAAAATCTTTCATTATTTTTTTACGTTTTTTTGATGGATATTTTTTAAACAATATGTCACGACGACTTGCAAAATCATTTCTTAAAGACTTCATCTCATTTTTTCTTTCAATCTTTAAAGCTTCAATTTTATCATGATAATTATTTTTAATTTTTTTTTCTTCTATTTCAAATTCTTTTCTTAGATTTTCTAATTCAAAGCGAAGTTCTTCATTTTGAATATAGGGTTTTGCTTTTAAGAATCCATCATTTTTTTTGATTCGTTCCTTTTTTTCTGTAGCTAATAATAAATTCATTAAAAATAAAACTAAAATTATTTTTTTCATGATTATCCCCAAATTATGCAAATTTTTGAATTAAAACAGCATTCTTACACTGTTATTGTAAATATTATGAAAGATAAAGTTCCAAATAAAAGATTTTTATTTTTTATTTTATTAATTCATCTTGTTCTTAATATTAAAAATTTGTTTAACTTTCATTGCTTTTTTTCAGTTTGAAAATTGATGGTAGTTAAAACTTTATTTATAATTAATAAAAATAAAGATATTAATAATTTGCGCCATTAGCTCAGTTGGTAGAGCAGTTGACTCTTAATCAATTGGTCCGGGGTTCGAGCCCCTGATGGCGCACAAATACACATTGACTCCGTAGCTCAGTTGGTAGAGCAGTGGCCTTTTAAGCCATTGGTCGTGCGTTCGAATCGCACCGGAGTCACACTAACCTATACTTTATGTTTACATTTATTTTATATGTTTTTTGTTTATTTTTCATTGGATGTAGCTCTAATGATGATACTGATGGTATTTTAGATAATACAAATGGCGATGAACAAATAAATGTTTGCATGGATGAATTTGATTTTAATTCATCTTTACTTCAAGCCTTTTATTTTTTTAATACCGTTACATTAAATGGAGAAGCCATATCTTCCGATGATTGGGTGGGAGCTTTTAATGGCGATGTGTGTGTAGGTTCTAAAGAGTGGGATACTTCAAGTTGTGGTAATAATGTATGCGATGTACCTGTAATGGGAGTTGATGGTCAATCTTTTACATCGGGATATTTGATGACTGGTGACATGCCTACATTTAAAATTTATGATAGTTCTGAAGCTAAAATTTATGCTACAAATATTATTAATGAGTCAGGTGAACACATAGATGCTCCATTATGGGGAAATAATGAGTTAAACATTATTTTTTCATTAGTAGCGATTCCAGAAAGTGAAATGACCTGTAGTGATTAATAATCATCATTAATGAATTTATTTTATTAGAATGGCTTTTTGAATTTTTGCCAAGTTTTTGTGATTTTCATTTACCAAACTAATTAAATAGACTCCACTTGCTTGCTTGGTCGCATTCCATGTGGCAATATGATTTCCCGTAGATTGAAAACCATTTGTGATTTCTTTAATTTTTTCTCCATGTATATCATAAATAATTATTGAAGTATGACTAGCAGTTGATAATTGATATGAAATATTTAATATGGGATTAAATGGATTAGGGTATATGTTAGAAAGGGAATATTCATATGGATTTTTAAAAATATTGGAAGCCATATTTCCAGCACAATCATGTTCAGGCTCAGGGCCCGTACCTCCGCATTCTCCACATTCATCAAATTCTAATGTTGATCCGCAAGTATTATCGCACCCTGATGGTCCAGGTTCTCCACATCCACATCCAAAATCCATGTCTCCATTACAATTGCAGGCTCCGCTAATAATTCCATCACCTCCACAAATGCCACATTCATCTATTATTGATGTCCCACCGCAATTACCATTACAATCAATTGGAAGATTACAAAAATTTAAATTATCAATATTTATGGATTGTGCATGAGACCACTGAATATTTTCAGAGGATATGGCTTCGTGATAAGTATTTGTAGATACATCAAATATTTTAAATGTAGGGATATCGCCTGGCATGCAATAATTTTGTGTTTGCATTGGAGAGCTTCCATCAAATCCCATTACTGGCACATCACATATATTTCCACCACAATTTGCAGTATTCCATTGTCTGGCACCTACGCATACATCGCCATTAAAAGCTCCCACCCAATCATCGGAAGATATGGCTTCTCCATTTAATGTAACGGTATTAAAAAAATAAAAGGCTTGTTCGGGGGATGAATTAACTTCAATAAAATTTTGAGGGATGCATTTTTCAGCATTTTCAGCATTATTATTACCTAAATAATTTTCCATGTATGTTGTTCCCAAAGGGCAGTCACTTGGATTAAATGGACATTCATCATAATTGCAAACTAATGAATTATTCCAGCATGTTATGTTAGGGCCGGCTCCATTGCATACTCCACAATCATCAATAATTGCAGAGCCACCACAATTCCCCTCACAATCCATGTCAGAATTAGGGACGTGCCCAGTAAATCCCATGCTACAAATCCCACAATTATCAATAATGGCTGGTCCACCACAATTCCCCTCACAATCATAAGTCACATTTCCACCACAATTTCCTGCACAATCATAATGGCTACAACTTTGGAGACTATCTAAATAATGAAAGCCTAAATTAGTCCATGTTAAATTTTCAGAAGGCGATGCTTCATGATATGTATTTTCAGAGTCATCATAAATTTTAAATGTAGGCATGTCACCAGTCATTAAATATCCCGATGTAAAAGATTGACCATCATCCCCCATTGCTGGAAGTGCACATATATTGTTATTACACTTTGAAATATCCCATTGAGTTGATCCTACGCACACATCTCCATTAAAAGCTCCTACCCAATCATCGGAAGATATGGCTTCTCCATTTAATGTAACGGTATTAAAAAAATAAAAGGCCTGAAGTGTAGATGAATTATATTGGAATTCATTTGGAACATCTTGTGAGGATGCCATTGAAATAATAATGGTTAATAATATGCTACCATGCCAATTCATGTATTTTAGTTTTAAAAATTAATAAAAATTACTGTTTTTAAATGATAAAAATTGTCCATTTAATCACAATTCATTTTTTAAATTGTATTATTATTTTTTCCCAAACAACCAATTCCAAAAAGATTTTTCATTTTTTTCTGTTATTTTAAAATAAGTTTTTTCAGAAATTATGGCAGCTATTTGTTGTTTATCTATTTTTTCATTTTCGTATGTAATTGTTGTAGTTTTTGAATTAAAATCAACTTCACAATTATTAATTCCCTCTATGTTGTTTAATGATTTTTTTACAGCTTTGGGACAACTTACTCCGCACATCATTCCATCTATTTTAAAGGTGGTGGTTGTTTCTAGAGACAAAGCAAAGCTAATAAAACTAATAAATATAAAAATATTTTTCATCTTGGGTCCTTTTTAATTTATGTTAATGGGATAATATTAATGTAATTGTGTAAAAAAAAATATTAATTTTAACCAAAGGGCGATAATAAATCGCCCTTTGGTTTTTATTATTTTTTCTATTAATCAATTTCCGAAATTTCTTGATCGGATTTGTTTTCTTTTAATGAATCTGCAAAGTGAATTTCTTTTTCAATGTTAAGATTGGTAGTATAGGCTTTCCCTCTCCAACTAAAGTTTTCATTTTGATTCAAGCATGATCTATAATATTTAAATGCATTGCCAAATGTAAGAGCATCTGTTTCATTTATGTTTAAAGAACAAGTGTTAGAATTAGATGAATTTATTGGAGAAGATATAGCTTTTTCATCAGATATTTCATCAACTGTTTCATCAATGATAACGTTATCAATATGTTCTTTTGAGTAATTATCTATCATATGGATTTGCGATTCTTGGACTACAGATAAATCTGAAGTAACATTTTTATTATTTTTGCTTATTATCATGATTCCAATTATGAAAAGCACAGATAATGATAAAATTATTTTTTCCTTCATGTTAAATCCTTTCATTTATTTTAATTACTTAAATAATAAATGATTTCATTTTAATATAGTTCCAATTAATCTAATTTGTATGAATATTTAAAATTAATTTATTGACATGATTTGGATTCAAAAAGAAATACAAATAAAAGAAAAAAAACGAGGATTTCACATTATAGATGAGGAAGTTTTATTGCATTTTGAAGGCATTAAAAAAATAAAAATAGGTTTTTTTCATGTATTTATTAAACATACTTCAGCTTCTTTAACTTTAAATGAAAATGCAGATAGTACGGTTAGAAATGATTTTGAAAGTCATTTTAATGAGATGGTACCAGAAAATCAAACATATTATAGTCACATAATGGAGGGGTCTGATGACATGCCAGCACATATTAAGGCTTCATTATTAGGTTCATACGTACAAGTGCCAATTTCAAATGGGAAATTAAATTTAGGAACATGGCAAGGCATATATTTATGCGAACATAGAAATTACGGTGGATCTAGGACACTAGTTATAACTGCTTATGGACAAGGAAATTGAAAAAATAGTTCAATAGCATACTTTAATAATCCGCCTAATTCATAGTAAATTAACTAGTATAAATTCAATTGTCATGCAAAGATTTAAAAGATCAATTAACCATGTCTAATAATAACGAAAATAATTTTTTAGAAAAAATTAATAATGGAAATAAGGTAGAACCAAGAGATTGGATGCCTGAAAAATATCGGAATCATCTTATTCGTCAGATTTCTCAACATGCCCATTCAGAAGTAATAGGAATGCAGCCAGAAGGAAATTGGATTACGCGAGCACCCAGTTTGAGAGCCAAGATGGTGCTTATTGCAAAAGTTCAAGATGAAGCTGGACATGGTTTATATCTTTATAGTGCTTGTGAGACACTAGGCATTACAAGAGATGAATTAATAAATCAATTACATGAAGGTAAAGCAAAATATTCAAATATTTTTAATTATCCAACATTAAGCTGGTCAGATATTGGTGTGATTGGCTGGCTTGTTGATGGGGCTGCAATCGTTAATCAGCAATCATTAAGAGGAACTTCTTATGGGCCTTATTCAAGAGCAATGGTAAGAATTTGTAGAGAAGAAAGCTTTCATCAGCGTCAAGGCTATGAAATCATGTCAAAAATGTCTAATGGAACTAAAGAACAGCAAAAAATGGCACAAGATTCATTGGATCGTTGGTGGTGGCCATCTCTCATGATGTTTGGCCCACATGATGCTGACTCAGCACATTCATCTAATGCAATGCAGTGGAAAATTAAACGAGAAACTAATGATGAATTAAGGCAACTTTTTGTGGATAGAACTGTCAAACAAGCTGATTTAATTGGCCTTAAAATTCCAGATCCTGATCTTAAATGGAATAAAAAAAGAAAACATTATGATTTTGGAAAAATTGATTGGGATGAATTTTGGAAGGTTGTAAATGGAAATGGATTTTGTAATAAAGAACGTATTGCAAATCATGTGAAAGCTCATAAAGAAGGTGAGTGGGTAAAAAAAGCAGCATTAGCCTATGCTGAAAAAACAAGAAATGGAGAATAAATTGAATAAAAATCAATTACCAACATGGGAAGTTTTTGTTCAACCAAAATCAGGAGCTTCTTTTCAGCATGCTGGGAATTTGCATGCAATAGATGAAGAAATGGCTCTTCAAAATGCTAGAGATTTATATACGCGCAGACAAGAAGGAAGTTGTATTTGGGTTGTAAAATCAGAAAATATTATTTCATCTAATCCTGATGATAAAGAATCTTTTTTTGACCCTTCAGATGATAAAATATATAGATACCCAACTTTTTTCAAAGTTTCAAAAAAAATAAAAGATTTATAAAATGAATGCTTTATTTCAATATGTACTAGTTTTAGCAGATGATGCACTAATTCTTGCACA
>JAYZCM010000051.1:0-10620 GCA_036338305.1 Fidelibacterota bacterium
TCCATATGAAAAACCTAACCAAATTCTTTGTTGTGCTCCTATTGTTTCCAATGCAATTGTTTGAGGGAGATATGATTTATCATCAGGAACAAGGACATGTGACCACATATCATCATTACTTGACTGCACTGCGAGTAAATGTCCCTGTTTTTCACAAAACGGATTAACAACCCACATGTTACCAAAATCATCTTTTTCAATTTGATTTACTAGCATGTAATGTGAATTGGTTCCTAATTGATATATGCCATCCCATCCATCAATGACCTCATCATCATATTTAATCAATTGATCATCTATCAAGTTTAACTCCAGAATGGCAGCACTGCCTGGCAAAACACCAGAATTACAAAAGAACAGATTACCATTATTTTTTTCCATTATGGTAATTGGCACATGCGGAAGATCTCCAGGAGTATAATTTAAGCTTGTCAAATTAAATGACGAAGATTCCGTATTATAATATTTTTCATAAACATCGGGTACAAAATTAAAAAAATTGTCTCCATGTTTATACATTGTTCCAAAATGAGATGTACCAGCTAATGCACCAGATTCTGTCATGACAATGGCATTATAAACGTTTTTAATGGGCGTGTTTGGAGTTTTTAAATCATGGCTATCGTCAAATTGACTCCAAAAAGAAATACCATGATCTTTTATTCCAAAAATAACCTCATCATTGTCAACCATTAAAAAAGATGTAAAATACGTTTTAAAATCTAAATTATTTGAATTCCAAGTATTTACTTGAGAACCAAAAGGAATTTGGTAACTAGACACTTGGCAATCAATGTATTCATGGAAATATTCATCAGTTAAAATACCTATTTTTTGATCATCTTTTTCTACCTGCAAAACATTTCCACTAAAGCTACTACAATAATCACTCCAGACATTATCAGTTCTTACGTGAATGGAACCATTAGAAAACAAATAAGATGTTTCACCAAAAATAAAATGCTTTAATGATAAATTTTCAAGGGTTTGGCCACTTGAATTATGCCAATTACTAGAAAATTTTAAATTATCTTCTTTATTGCCCGAAAAAAGACCTTTATCAGTTGTTACGTATATGCTATCACTACTTACGTCTACATCATTGATTTGAGTGATTGGATCATCTGAAAAATTATTAAAATAATCTTTATACTCAGGAAGACCATCCTGTTTTAAATTAAACTTTAAAATACCAAAATCACCTAGCGTCTTTCCTTTATATATAATTAATGCCATGTCATCATCAATGACTATTTTCCCAATGGAATCAATTAATGCATCTTCAAAAAATTCAACCAAACCAAATTCTGGATCATATACCTGCAAGCATCCTCTAGGTTTATTTCCACCCAGCCATATGCGTTCTTTTGAATCTAATGCAATGCTTGATAAATCCAAATAAACAAGTCCTTCATCTAAACCAATAAAAGTAAATTCATCATTGACCTTATCATATTGTAGTAAGCCCCCTTCGGTTGATGCATATGTAATACCATTAGAATTTAAAGCCATGCCAGTAGGAGTCAGATAAGAAGTTATGGCACCCCAATTTGATAGATCATCTTGAGAAAATATAATAGAAAAGAAAAAAACTAAGCTAAAAACAAACACTAAGAGGAGCGTTTTATCTCATTATACGTCAAAATTGTACTTAGAGCAGCTTCCATGGCATCCCATCCTTTATTCACGCCATTCATGTTTGATCGACTCATTGCTTGTTTGACATTATCAGTTGTCAAAATACCATTTATTATTGGCACCTCGGAATTTCTACTTATTTTTGCTAAGCCATTTGCAGACTCTCTAGCTACAAAATCAAAATGAGGTGTCTCTCCACGTATAACGGCACCAAGTGCAACTATTGCATCTACATCATGATGATTTAGAATCAAATTAACAGTACCAGGAATTTCAAAAGCTCCAGGTAATCGATGAACTTTTAAATTTTTTTGCAAACCACCATGAAATGCATAAGCATTCATGGCACCACTTAACAATCTTTCAATTATCTTTGTATTAAATTCACTTATAACAATTGAAATTTTACTACTTTTAGCAATTTTTTTAGATTTTAAATCAATTTTCATCTAAAATAAAATGACCAAGTTTGTCACGCTTGGTTTGGAGATATCCTTTATTTTCTGAACTTGCGTCATACTCTATTGACTCACGTCCAACCACTTCCAAACCATAACCTTCCAAACCAATTATTTTTCTAGGATTATTTGTCAAAAGACGCATTTTTCGAACACCACATTCACGAATGATTTGAGCACCTATTCCATATTCTCGCAAATCATCAGGGAAGCCTAGTGCATGATTTGCTTCAACCGTATCAAGACCATCTTCTTGTAATTTATATGCCATGATTTTATTTTTCAAACCAATGCCACGACCTTCTTGTCGCAAATATACCAGGAGCCCTTTACCTTCTTCTTCAATGCGCTGCAAGGCGCCATCCAATTGTTCACCACAATCACATCTCAGAGAACCAAATATGTCGCCTGTCAAACATTGAGAATGTACTCGAACTAATACATCTTCATCACTATTAAATTCTCCTTTTACAAGAGCTACATGGTGATCACCATGAATGGCATCTTCAAAAAGACGTAAATTAAATTTTCCAAATTTATTAGGTAAGGAAATATTTGAAAGTTCTGTTACTAATTTATCATTTTTCCTACGATATTCTATTAATTCAGCTATTGTTATAAGAGGTAAATCATGTTCCAATGCAATTTTCTTCAATCTTGGTAATCTTGCCATGGAGCCATCTTCATCTACTATTTCAACTAAAAGAGATACCGGATTCATTCCTGAAATTTTAGCAAGATCAACTGCAGCTTCAGTATGTCCAGCTCTTTGCAGTACCCCACCCTCTTTAGCCGTCAATGGAAACATGTGACCTGGGCGCACCAAATCATTTGGAATTGATTTTTCATTCAATATTATTTGAATTGTTTCCCATCTATCTTTTGCTGATATGCCCGTAGTAATATTTCTTGCAGCATCTACGCTAACGGTAAAATTAGTTTGATGTTTTGCCGTATTTGTCATGACCATGGGAGACAAATCAAGTCTTTGAGTATTTTCAGGAGTAATGGCTACACAAATAAGGCCACGTCCTTCTTTCATCATGAAGTTTATATCTTGAGGAGAAGCCTTTTCAGCTGAAATTATGAAATCACCTTCATTCTCTCTATCTTCATCATCAACTACGATTACCATCTGACCATTTTTAAAACTTTCAATGGCCATTTCAATTCTATTTAATTCTTTAACTTTCGCCATACTGTAAATGCCTAATTGCCTTAAGCATGCCTACGTCCAAATCTGAATCTTCATCTTCAAAAGAAAGAAGATTAGTTACATATTTTCCAATTATGTCCGTTTCAATATTAAGTGTATCAGATTTATTTTTTTTACCCAATGTAGTATTCTTCAATGTATGAGGAATCAGAGCAATCTGTATGATATTTGCATCAATTTTTGCTATTGTAAGAGAAATACCATCAATGGCAATTGATCCTTTAGCTATGCAAAAACGCATCCATTCGGGATCTAATCCTATGGATAACAGTGTACCATCATCCTGATCTTGTTTTTCCAAAATCACCCCTAGAGTCTCTACATGCCCTTGAACAATATGACCTCCAAATCTTCCATTTGCTCTTAATGCACGCTCTAAATTCACATTATCTCCAATCTGCAAATCCCCCAAATTAGATTTTTGTAAGGTTTCTGCAACTAAATCTAGACTAAAAGAATTTTTCAAATGTTTAGTTACAGTCAAGCATACTCCATTTACAGCGATGCTATCACCAACATTCATGTCATCCATTATTTTAGTTGCAGATATGTCAATTTGTACTCCTGTAGTCTTATCTATAATTTTTTTTATTATTCCTACTTCTTCGATAATTCCGGTAAACATTCCACTCCTTTCTCAGCAATAATAAGCTGATCATTACCTAAGAATAATTCTTCTCTTACTGACCAATCCTCTGAAATTTTAATGGGATTTTTTAGTTTTGCATCTTTTAATTCATGCGGAACAGTATACATGTGAATTTCATCAATCAGATCTGCGTCATAAAATGATTGTAAGACCTTTTGTCCACCTTCCACAATAATTGACAAAATTCCTTCTTGAGCAAGAGTCCTTAGTACATGCTCTGGTGAAAGTAATCCACCTTCTTCAATTACAGGTACATATTGACATGCATGCGTTGAGGTACGATCAAAACGTTTAGATGAACACAACACAATGGTTTCTGCTTCTTTATCTTGAAACATTTTTAAATCATAGGGCAATACCCTATTCGTATCCAAAATAACTCTTTTAGGATTTCTCCCCGAAACTTCACGAACAGTAAGTGAAGGATTATCTACTTCAGCAGTTTTTCTACCTATTAAAATTGCATCAACTGTCGACCGAAAAGAATGAGTATTTTCTTTAGCTTCATCTCCTGTCATCCATATTGATGAATCTGAATCAACTCCCATGTAGCCATCCATTGTTTGAGCAACCTTTGCAACCACCCATGGCATGCCAGTATTCACCCATTTTGCAAAAGGTCGATTTAACTTTTCGCTTTCTTGCTTTAAAATCCCCAAATGAACTTTGATCCCTGCTTTTTCAAGGGCTTCAATACCCTTGCCATTTACTGCAGGATTAGGATCTAACATCCCTACATATACTTCTGAAACGCTATTTTGAATTAATGCTTCCGTACATGGCGGAGTTTGACCTGAAATGCAACATGGCTCTAGGTTAACGTACACAATTGCTTCACTAGGGTCCTTAAATGCATTATTAAACGCCGCAACTTCTGCATGGCGTTCACCATATTTTTCATGATATCCTTCTCCAATGATCTCACCATCTTTAACCAGAACACACCCAACCATTGGATTTGGCGAAACATTCCCATGTCCTTTTTTAGCAAGCTCAATAGCTCTAGACATAAAGCCTTCATGTGAATTTAATGTAAATAAATTATCCATTTATGGTTGTTAATTTAAGAAAGAATTGAATACTAGAATAAAAATAGTATTAATAAAATTTTAGTCTATTAAAATCATGTTTATTATCATGATGATGTCTTGTATGTTTACAGCTCCATCTAAATTGACATTACCTGCCCAAAATAAATACCCATGTGTATCAAAAGCATCTCCTGACAAAATAAAATTTACCATGGTAACTAAATCTAATATGCTTATGCTAGCATCTTGGTTGACATCCCCTAATTCATTAATCATTTTTATTTCTTGAGAAATTTGATAAGCACCAAATAATGTCCAAGGAGCCACTTCTTGATGTCCTCCATAGCTTTCAGGTAATAAATCCAAATATACTTCCTCAGCACCATTAACCAAGAATTGATCATATGCCAACACGGCATTTTCTACTGGCACCAGCTCATCTCCTTCACCGTGGAAAATATGCATGGGTGCATGAGGGGTCCAATCCCATAAATCATTTTCCCTAAGACTAACTCGTAACGGATGATCATCATTGGTTTCAAAATTCAAGATCTCTTCAGGTTTCATTATCAATATGGGTGCTGATGGCATCATGTCATTAATGTCACTACTTGAATGATATCCATCAAACCATTCTTCCAAAAACAAATATTCAGGCAATAAAAAATCTTCTGCTACTCCAATGTTTGGATATGAATCTAAATATGCAAATAATACATAGGGAAAATAAAAAGGCTCTCCATAAGACTGCTGATCCAACATTAAATCAACCATTATGCCTGACATGCTATATGCACCAGCCATGGGAAACGACATGGTAATGTTAAATTCATCTACATAATCTCGCTCCATTATTTGATGAACTGCCATGGTAGCATATCCACCTTCTGAATACCCTACTAAAAACAATTGGTCATTTATCATGTATTGATTACTCTCATGAATGGCATGATATCGTACTGCTCTCAATAAATCTACAGTAGCAGTTCCATAAGGTTCTTTTAACTGGTATGGGTGCATTCCTTCCGAAACACCAAGCCCCAAGTAATCAGGCTCCACATACACATAACCACTACTAGTAAGAATGGCTGGCAATATCCACTCTCCCTGCTCTGATGTAACAGATGATTTTTCAAGAACAGTTCCGTGTTGATAGCTAATGAGCGGAAAGGCTTGATTAGGAGTATCAGGCCAATCTACACGAGGATAAGATAGAGTTCCTGATGCAACATGAGGCTGCCCATTAACATCAATTGTTTCATAAGTAATTTTATACATCCAATAACCATATTGAGCGGGCTCAATGGAAAACATGTTTGACACGATTTGAGCTAACTCATTATCAATATAAGTTTGAGCATTAATGACACTCCGAGTTGCCAATAATTCATAGGATAAAAGATCTCCACGCTCTGCATGTGAGGATGAAATAATCACCAAAGAAAATAACAAATAATCAAACAGTTTTCTCATCATACTTTAATTTACATATTATTTCAAATAAATGAAAGTATCAAAGCGTAACAATATTCACTTCTTTTCAACGAGCTCATTTGCCATGTAATGTCGTGCAAACTCGTACCCAACCACGCCTGTTGCAACTGAAACATTAAGGCTTTGCTTTATGCCTCTCATGGGCAATTCTACATGGAAATCCGCTTCTCTAGATAATGCTTCAGATACTCCATCCACTTCATTCCCTACAATAAAACAAATGGGGAATTTAAAATCCATGTCATAGATAGATACTGAATCATGGGTTTGTTCAACCAAAACAAGTGAATAGCCAGCCTTTTTAATTAACCTTGCTGTTTTTATGGGATCCTCATCATAATCCCAAGGAACGGCATCCTCTGCCCCCAACGCAGTTTTATGCAAATCCTGCCTAGGTGGGTAAGCAGTATAGCCAGTCAAATATATTTTTTCTGCTCCAAAGCCATCGGCGCTTCGAAAAATTGAACCTACATTATGAACAGATCTAACATTTTCAACTAAAATTGAAATAGGCAACCGAGGAATAAACTTAACCTCCTCAATAGTAGGTCTATCTGCTTTCAATTCATCATTACATCTTTTAATTCTATTAGTCATGTGGTTATTAATGTTATTGACACGCTTTTAAGTTTACATTTATTACATATAGGAAAAAAATGATTAGAAAAGAATAAAATGAGTAAATTTATCAATAAGAATTAAATAAAATGTTAAAAGAGCCAGTTGTCATATTAGCAAATGGAAATTTTCCAAGCCACGAAATACCTCTTAAAAAGTTACATGAGGCAAAATCCATCATATGTTGTGATGGCGCCATCAATGCTTTGGAACAACATGGAATTGAGCCCATCGTAATTGTAGGAGATCTTGATTCCATAGATGAAAAACTTAAACAAAAATACCAATCTAAACTTTTCCACATTCCTGACCAAAATGAAAATGATCTACGAAAAGCCATGACATGGTCTGATAAAAATAAAATTAAACATGCCACAATCTTAGGTGCTACGGGCAAAAGAGAAGATCATTCATTAGGTAATATTTTTTCTCTCATTCAATTTGAAACAAATACCATTTTCAACATGATAAGCAATCATGGATCCTTTACAACAATTGAAAACAAAGCTACATTAAAATCATTCAAAGGAGAGCAAGTATCCATTTTTTCAACAGACCCAACCATTAAAATCACATCAAAAGACTTAAAGTATAACTTGAATAAATATACAATAAACTCTTTATATTCATGCACATTAAATGAGTCTAATTCTGAAAAGTTTACCCTAGAAATTTCCCATGGAAGAGTGGCTGTTTACCAAGCATTTGCTGAAAAATAGCCATAATAATGATTAAGGTTTTATACTTGTTAGCACCATAAGTTTGATGATTAAATAAATAAACTTTTCAGGAATCATGACATGATTAATAATTTAATGCAATATTTGCCCCAAGACCCATTCATACATTCTTTAACCATCATTGCAATTTTATTGTTTGCAAGCCTTCTGGGATATGGAATTACGGTAAGAATCATAATAAGGCTAATCACCAAAATGTTCAGCCGGACAGCCACCAAACTAGATGACATACTCATAAAAAGAAATGTGTTTAATCGTCTTGCATACTTAGTGCCTGCTCTCATATTATACAACTTTGCACATGTTGCTCCAGAATTTACCGGAATCATTCAAAAAATCTCCATGTCTCTCATGGTAGTTTCCGGAATGCTTGTCATAAACTCCTTTTTAAGTGCATTAACGGACATTTATCAAAAGACTAAATTTTCTGAACGCTTGAACATAAAAAGTTATGTTCAAATTTCCAAACTCATAATTAATGTTCTAGGATGCATCATCATAATAGCATTCCTATTAGAAAAAGACCCTACGCTTCTTATTAGTGGATTGGGAGCCATGACGGCAGTCCTAATGTTAATTTTTAAGGATACCATCTTATCTCTTGTGGCTAGCTTACAAATAAGCTCCAATGACCTATTTAAAGTTGGTGATTGGATTGAAGCACCTCAATTTGGCGCTGATGGCGATGTAATTGACATTGCTCTTCATACTGTAAAAATCCAAAATTGGGATAAAACAATATCCATCATTCCTACTCACAAGCTAATAGACTCTACATTTAAAAACTGGAGAGGAATGTCTCAAAGCGGTGGACGAAGGATTAAGCGCTCTCTTTTTTTGGACATGAACTCCATTTCAGCATGTACACCAGAAGAATTAGAAAAGTACAAAAAAATTGAACTCATAAAAGATTATGTGGAATCAAAACAAATTGACGTAAAAAAATATAATGAGGAAAATAACATTGATACTTCCAACATCATAAATGGAAGACAATTAACAAACATAGGAACATTTAGAGCATATGTTGAAGCCTACTTAAAGAACAATTCAAACATACACGACAACATGACATTTCTCGTCCGCCAACTTGAGCCAACCGATAAAGGATTACCCCTACAAATATACGTATTTAGCAATGATACGAATTGGGTGAATTATGAAGGAATTCAATCAGATATCTTCGACCATTTAATCGCCATGGCGAATGAATTTGGTCTAAAGATCTTTCAAAACCCTACTGGACAAGATTTTAATAAACTCGTATAAGATTAAACGCCATATAGCATAAAATAAATCAACACTCCAGTAACTGAAACATATAGCCAAATAGGATATGTAATCTTGGCAATCTTACGATGTTTTTGAACTTGCATGTTCCAACCTCTATATAATGATAATAGAGCCATTGGAATGATAAACATCGCCAATATTATGTGTGTTATCAAAATAAAATAATATAACGTAACAAAATCACCTACATACGGCTTTGGTCCAGCCTTAAACCAATGGTAAATGACATAACTAACCAAAAATAAGGATGAAGTAGCAAATGCACCAAGCATGGCCTGCTTATGCCTTTCTATGTTTTTTTTCTTAATTAACCACAGTGCAATTAAAAGTAGAATTGTACTTGCAGTATTTAATAATGCATTTACAATTGGTAACCCTGAAACATCTAACATTCCTTCCATGCCTGCAGGTCTTGGGCCTAAAATAAGAAATGCCACTGCAAGAGTTATGACTACGGAAATGATATAGATGATTCGTAGCCAAAAAGCATCTTTCATGGCAGTATCTTGATTCATAGAATAATCCTTTCAATTAAAATTAATAAAAACAAAACGGGCAAGTATACAATCGATGCCAACATTAACCGACGAGCATTTCTTTTATTGGAATTCATGCTAACTTGCAAAGCTATTGCAAAAAACAACATTCCAATCAAAGCCGCTCCAATGGCGTAAAAAATACCTGCAATCTTTAGTATGTATAAACCGAGGCTCGTTACCAAAAGCGCCATGGTAAAAAATAAAATGACATAGCTGGTCCTTCTTGATTCAGGGTAAATGTTGGGAAGCATCTTAAAGCCGCCTTTTTCATAATCTGAGGAATATATGATGGCAATGGCCAAAAAGTGTGGCATCTGCCAACAGAATAGTATCCCAAATAATATCCACGCATGCGCATCTAAATTACCCGTTGCTGCAACCCACCCTCCAACTGGAGGCAATGCTCCTGGTATGGAGCCAATGATGGTATTCCAAGTGCTAATTCGTTTACTTGGCGTATATATGAAAAGATATAACAAGATGGTCAAAAATGAAATCATTGCCGTCAGTAGATTGATGAAATAATACAAGAAAACAAAACCCAAAGCACCTAATATAATACCAAAAATCAAAGCCGATGTAAATTGAACCGTACCTTTTACAAGAGGACGGTCCTTCGTTCTTGCCATTTTTGCATCATGATTTCTTTCAATGACTTGATTAAGTATGGCAGCAGATGCAGAGGTTGCCCATGTACCTAAAAGCAAATAAAAAAGAACTAGCCAGCTATTAAGATCAACCATGTGATTTTCTTGACTACGGAGTCCAAGATAATATCCTAGATATGCAGTTACAAGCACCAACATGGAAATCCTAGGCTTTGTTAATTCCAAATAATTGTAAAATGTATTTTTCACTTAATAATTGCTTAAATCAATAAATAATTAGACATGTAAATTATAAACAGAAACCAAAGAAGTAAAAATTATTTCAATGCTTTCATG